>NYXF01000069.1 GCA_002685455.1 Porticoccus sp.
CGATAAGCCAAATAAACTGTTATCCTTTATTTCTTTTATGGCAGTCATAGGGTTGATTTTAGGGGTTGCATTACTCATTTTAGTGATGTCCATCATGAATGGTTTTGAGAATGAAATGAAGGGTAAAATCCTTGGCTCTATTCCTCATATACAGATAAGCAAAAAGAATGGTGTCGATGATCTTCCTGAACTGATCAAGTTAATTGAAAAAGATGAGAATGTCATCTCAACGACTCCATTTTCTGAAATATACGGCATGCTTGCAAGTGGTAGTGTTGCAGCTCCCGTACAGTTACTCGGAGTGGATATATTTGGTAGTGATGATATCGCTCAAAATTTTATTTCCTTGAGCCAGATGCAGACAATTAAAGATAAGGAAGAAAAATTTTTTTTAGCAAAAGGGGTTGCAGATAAATTATCTGTCCAAGCAGGGGACGAGGTTGTTTTAATAGTGCCTAAAACTACCCCCTCAGATTATGGGCAATCTGTACCGAAAATTATCTCTATTAATATCGGTGGGGTTTTCAGTACACAAACTTCGCTTGATCAAAAATTAATTTTAGGCCCATTATCAAAAGTAACAACTATAGTTGGATTGACTAACCCGCAGGGTGTCCGAATAAAGTTAGTCGATATTTTCAATTCAAGAGATACAGGTTTTAGATTATTAAGAAATCTGCCAGACAGCTATTATTTTTCTGATTGGATCCAAACGCATGGAAATCTCTATCAGGCAATAAAAATGTCAAAAAAAATGGTAATCTTGCTTGTTTTTTTTATCATTGCGGTTGCAGTTTTTAATGTAGTTTCGATGCTTATGATGACAGTAAAAGATAAACGTTTTGATATTGCTGTTCTGAAGACTCAAGGGGCTAGAAATTCTGACATTGCAATAATTTTTTTAACACAAGGTTTTTTGATAGGTTCTACAGGCTCATTAATCGGTGCTTTCTTGGGCATTATGTGTGCTTTAAATGCTCCTCTAGTCATAAATAAAATAGAATCTATTTTTGAATTCAATTTACTTGATTCGAACGTTTACCCAATTGATTATTTACCGTCTGATTTATACATGAATGATGTTGTCATGATAGTTTTGGTAGCAATTAGTTTAAACTTATTAGTTACAATTTACCCTTCTTGCAAAGCAGCCAAGCTTAATGTTTCAAATGAGCTAAAACATTATTAAATAAAATAATTGGTATTAAACAAATTTATTTTTTATAAGTCTTTCCTTTGTTTTTGTCGAGCAATCCAATTTCTATGAACCTTCCATCTCCAGAGTTGGTTTACAGTTACATAGCTTATACCGCCAAAAAATATACCAGTTATTATGCTGCCAAAAACCAGCGGCATCAATATGAGTTTACCTTGAGTTATGATCCAGCTCCAAGAAAACTCGACTGTAAAATTTATAAATTCTATGCCAAGTAAAAGTACACCAACGCTATAAGTAAAAAACAATATTGGAGCAATAGTTAACGGATTACTTATCCAGATTAAGATAATAGCAATAGGTAAATTTGAATTAAATATTAAAGCAAGTATAGCAACAATGACTGTTTGCCCTGGTAATGGCAGAAAAGCTACAAAAATTCCTATAAAAAATGAACTTGAAACAGAGGCCCTATTAATATGAAACAGGTTTGGATCTGCGAATAAAGGACCCATCCAATCAATAGACAAGCTATTTTTTATTTTACTATATGCTGGTAACCAGCGTCCTAGGATTTTTTTTGGCATAAGTAGTTTGCGAGCTATGTATAGTTTAATTAACTGAGATTATGACTATTTTTAATAATCTAAACTACCTAATAGTTTATTTTATTTTGTTATATTTTATTGTAGTTAAGTTTTTTGTCTTCTTCAGTGGACCTTTTTTTGGCATAATAATTCTTTAACTTTTAGCCGGACTACAATCCTTTGTCAGACCCAGAAAATATTTTGAACGCAGCCATATCATCAAAGACTCTTGTCTTAGAGGGTCTTTCATTTCAGCGTAATGAAGATTTTTTATTTTCAAATATTAATATAGATCTGATGTCAGGTGATATTTTGCAAGTGCTTGGTCAAAATGGTTCTGGTAAAACCACATTACTACGTTTAATTTCGACGGCTTTAAATCCATACTCAGGAAAGATAATGTGGCAAGGGAAAAATATTGATAAAAATCGAGAAGACTACTTGGAGAATATACTTTATATTGGCCATCAACCAAGCTTAAAGAGACTACTTTCTGCTAAAGAAAACCTAACTTGGTGGCGTAGACTGAATAAAACAAATTCAAAAGATAATTCGGAGGTTCTCAGACAAGTTGGCTTAATTAAATATGCTGATGAACCTTGTTTTCTTTTGTCAGCAGGGCAACTAAGGAGAGCTGCACTAGCAAGACTCTACATCTCAAATGCAAAAATATGGATACTTGACGAGCCATTCACTTCAATTGACAAAGATTTTTCAAGTAAACTCATATCATTATTTACAAAACATCTTGAGAGTAAAGGGATCGTGATATTAACAACACACCAAGACTTAAAAGTAAAAAATATGAAGTTTCTTTCAATGTCAGCAAGAAGTAAAATTAATAATGAGTAATGTAGGGTTTCTAACTATTTTTCGTCGTGATCTACTGTTGGCATTGCGCTACCGGGGAGATTTCGTTAATCCGCTAATTTTCTTTTTTGTAGTTATAGCCTTGATACCACTCGGCTTATCGCCAGAGTTAAGTAGATTGAGTGAAGTAGCCCCCGGCATGCTTTGGATAACTGCGTTATTAGCTTCAATGCTGTCTTTGGATGGATTATTCAAAGATGACTATTTAGATGGAACTCTAGAGGAGATCATCGTCTTACCTCAGCCCCTTTACTTCATGGTTTTGGCTAAAATTATTGTTCATTGGATTGTCACGGGACTACCGCTATCATTGTTAGCACCTTTTCTTGGTATGATGCTCTCATTACCCGAGGAAGGTTATCTCCCTTTGATGTCTAGCCTCCTAGTGGGTACTGCATTATTAAGCCTCATAGGTTCAATTGGTGCAGCATTAACTTTGCCGCTCAATAGAGAAGGTCTTTTATTATCATTAATTGTTATACCTTTTTATATGCCAGTGCTTATATTTGGATCAAATATAGTTGTAATGTCAATAAACGGCTTATCGATTGCTAGTCCGTTAGCAGTAATGGGATCACTCCTAGCTTTATCGTTGCTTATTTCACCTTATGCAGTTTCATGTGCATTACGCTCAAGCATTCATGGATAGGATTTTAGATATAGAATGAAGAAATTAGTTGATAATACACAAGAGTGGCTCCATAAAATGACTTCACCTAGATGGTTTTATCAGGTTAGCGGCACATGGTTACCTTGGCTTTCTCTCTTTACATTATTATGTATAGTTACAGGTATGATTTGGGGTTTAGGTTTTGCTCCACAGGATGCGAAGCAAGGGAACAGTTTTCGGATAATATATATTCATGTACCAGCATCTTTTCTGGCCTTAGTTGGTTATTATATAATGGCAATAGCTGGCGCTATTTCTATTATATGGAAAATAAAACTTGCAGATATGGCTTTGAAATCAGCTGCTCCGATAGGCGCAGCCTTAACTTTCATTGCACTAGTAACAGGAGCGATATGGGGTAAACCAACTTGGGGAACTTATTGGGTATGGGATGCGCGTATCACATCCATGTTGATATTATTATTTTTATATCTTGGTATAATAGTGTTGCAGAAAGCATATGCATCTCAAGGTTTATCAAACAGGGCAGCAGCTATATTAGCTTTAGTTGGCACTGTCAATATACCTATTATTTATAAATCAGTAGATTGGTGGTACACGCTTCATCAGCCGGCTACTATAAAGTTCACCGAAGCACCTTCAATGCATCCTGATATGTTTCAGCCATTGCTACTTATGATTGTTGGCTTTTATCTTTTTTACGTGTCTGCTTTGATTGTTAGGATTCGTGCTGAAATAATCTTCAGAGAGCGGAATACTAGTTGGGTTAAGAAGCTCGCTTGGAGTTCAAATAGACGCCCTTGACGATTATTATAAACTGCGTTGCACTCATTTAGTTGAAAGGTAGTAAAGATGTTCCAATTTAATAGTTTAAATGACTTTATTCATATGAGTGGCCATGGCCGATATGTGTGGATTGCATATTTTGTATCAATTTTCGTAATGAGTTATGTTTTTTTAGTGCCTTATTTACGTAAAAAAAAGTTAATAAAAAAAATAGGTGAAAAAATCCGTTCGGACTTTATTAAATAATTCGATATTTAACGATTTAAGTTCCACATTTTAGATTAATAGTAATTAAATTTTACTCCGAGAGTAGATCATGCAACCTTTAAGACGATATCGTTTAATTATGATAATCTTTATTGTCACAACTACGTCTATAGCAGTTGGTTTGATGAGTTATGCTTTAAGGGAAAATATAAATCTTTTCTATACACCTTCAGCTGTGGTATCTGGAGATGCACCATTAAATATTACTATACGCATCGGTGGTATGGTTGTAAAAGATAGCTTAATAAGGGCTGATAATTCGCTGGAAAGTATTTTTAAAGTAACAGACGGCAATTCTGAAGTTGAGGTCCACTACAATGGAATACTTCCTGACATGTTTTCAGAGGGAGGCGGTGCGGTTGCAACAGGTGAGCTGGACAGCAATTTAATTTTCGTTGCATCGAATATTCTAGCTAAACATGATGAAAACTATATGCCTCCAGAAGTAACTTATGCAATGGATGAGGCGAAAAAATCAATGAAAAAATAGATTATTAAATTTATGATCTATTTAGGAGCTTCGGGTACCTGGCTCTTAACTTGTAAATAGGGCTGTGGAATTTAAGACATGTTAGCTGAATTGGGTAATTTTTCATTAATTCTTGCGTTATTCTTAGCGCTCATGCAGGCAGTTATACCCCAAATCGGCGTGTCTTCAAAAAACTACCTTTTAATGTCCTATGCTAGACCTCTTGTGTTCGGTCAGTCGCTATTTATATTTCTAAGCTTTTCTTCTTTAGTAGTTTTGTTTCTAAGTGATGATTTTTCTGTTCGGTACGTTGCTGAAAACTCTAACTCACTTTTGCCTAATCGCTATAAAGTAAGTGCTGTTTGGGGGGCCCATGAGGGCTCATTATTATTGTGGGTCTTAATACTTTCTATTTGGAGTCTTGCTGTTTCAATATTTAGCAGTAAGCTGCCAATACAACTTGTCGCGAGAGTTCTTGCTGTGTTGGGGTTTATCAGTGTGGGCTTCCATTTATTTCTTTTATTTACTTCAAATCCGTTTGATAGAAGTCTTCCGTTTCCTCCTCTAGAGGGCGCCGATCTAAATCCACTATTACAAGATATCGGATTGATATTTCACCCCCCTATACTCTATATGGGATATGTTGGATTATCTGTTGCTTTCGCATTCTCTATTGCTGCATTACTCAATAATAGTATAGATTCTGCATGGGCTCGTTGGGCGAAACCTTGGACTTTGATTGCATGGATGTTTTTAACATTAGGAATTTCATTAGGAAGTTGGTGGGCATATTATGAACTCGGCTGGGGCGGTTGGTGGTTTTGGGATCCTGTGGAAAATGCTTCCCTCATGCCATGGTTGGTTTGCACAGCCTTAGTTCATAGTCTGTCTGTTACTGAGAAACGCGGTGCTTTTAAGAGTTGGACATTACTTCTCGCAATTATTGCTTTTTCTTTAAGCCTACTGGGGACTTTTTTGGTAAGATCCGGGGTCCTCACTTCCGTTCATGCTTTTGCAACAGATCCAACTAGAGGGATTTTTATTCTCTCTTTTCTTGTAATTGTAATTGGAGGCTCTCTTTTATTATTTGCTTTCAGAGGTCCGACTAAAAAATCTTTAGTGACATTTTTTCCTTTATCTAAAGAAATGTTTATATTAGCAAATAATTTAATTCTGATCATCATAACGGCCGTTATCCTTTTGGGAACTCTATACCCGCTATTTGCCGATGTTCTAGGATGGGGCAAGATCTCAGTGGGACCACCTTACTTTAATTTGTTTTTCGCACCTTTAACCTTACTTCTTGGGTTAATAATGCCAGTTGGTTCTGTACTTAGATGGAAAAAAACAGGGAAGCTTAATTTATTAAATTATTTCAATGGGCCAATTATTTTATCTGCAATCACCGGAGCAATTTTACCTCTAATTCATGAAACTTATGAGCTGATTGCGATGATTTCTATTTTTATATCCTCATGGATAATATGTGTCACCTTAAGAGATATATGGCACAAATCTTGTACTGCGGATTCAGTAATTAAGGGGTTAGCAAGAATTAAAGCGAGCTATTGGGGAATGGTTGTTGCGCATTGTGGCGTTGCCATATGTATCATTGGTGTTGGGTTAACGAGTGTTTATAGCGTACAGCATGATGTTCGCATGGAACCGGGAGATATTACCACTATAAAGGGGTATCAGTTCAAACTCGTGTCAATAGAGCCCTATGAAGGTGAAAATTATATAGCTGATCAGGCTACAATAGAGGTAATGAAGAAAACATCTTCCGCTATCTTATTGCAACCAGAAAAAAGAAGATATTTTGCCAGCGGCCAGACTATGACAGAGGCATCTATAAATAGCGGAATTTTTAGAGATATATATGTTGCATTAGGCGAGCCCCTCAAAGGAGATGCCTGGGCTATTCGAGTCTATATTAAACCTTTTGTGGCTTGGATTTGGACAGGCGCACTATTTATCGCGCTTGGTGCATTGTTAGCAGCTCTTGATAGGCGTTATCGAAAAAACTTAAATTGAATTTTATGGTGTAGCTAGTGAATAGACTGAATTTTTTTTTACCCTTAGCTATTTTTATTAGTATTATTATTTTTCTGATTTTTGCTCTAGGCCGAGATCCTAACCATATACCTTCTTCTATGCTTAATAGACCAGTCCCTTCCTTTTCCTTGAGCGTTCTGGGTGATGAAGATAATTTTAAAGATAATAAAATTTTTGTAGGGAAACCAGCATTATTGAACATATGGGCAACTTGGTGTTTCTCATGCAGAATTGAGCATCCATACTTGTATAAGCTATCATCGCAAGGGGTTAGAATTGTAGGTTTAAATTATAAAGATAATACCTTAAAAGCAAAGAAGTGGTTAAATGACAAGAAAGACCCATATATTTTTAGTTTGATAGATCAGGAAGGTAAGTTTGCTATAGATCTTGGAGTTTTTGGGGCACCAGAGACTTATATGATTGATAGCGATGGTATTATTAGATACAAGCATGTAGGTATCATAGATGATCTTGTGTGGAGGAAATCATTACTTCCAATATGGAAAAANTTGGAGTAAATCCGCAATATAGTTTTTAGTGTCTTTTCCTTCAAAAACCAATATTGCTGACTAAAAAGGAGAAAAATATAAATGTCTGATGAAGACTATCAGGAAGGTATCAATATTCGCCGAAAGGTGATGGGCGATAAGTTTGTTGATAAAGCAATGAATAATAAACAAAGTTTTAGCATGCCAGTGCAGGATTATATAAATGAAAATTGCTGGGGTGCTATATGGAGTAGAAAAACACTTCCTCTTAAAACACGTAGTATCATCACTATAGCAGTATTAGCAGCTTTAAAAGCTCCCACGGAGCTTGAAGGGCATATCCGTGGTGCAATAAATAATGGATGTAGCAAAGAGGAAATACAAGAAATTTTGCTTCATACCGCTCCATATATTGGCGCTCCAGCACTTCAGGAAGCTTTTAGGGCAGCAGAATCAGTTTTTGAAAAAATGAAGTAGTATGAGGTAAATTTGCAAGTATTAAATCGAAATATCAAACAAGTGGCCAAAAATCCATATTGTGTAAGTATTACTCTAATACTTTTAGTAATTCTTACCCCAAAACTATTAGCTCTAGAAGTGAGACAGTTTTCCAGAGACGAGTTTCGGTTGCGTTATTATGAGTTAATAGAAGAACTTAGATGCCCAAAATGTCAAAATCAGAATCTTGCTGATTCAAATTCAGTCATATCGGTTGATTTGAGAGGTGTAATTCATTCTATGCTCGAAGACGGCAAATCTGATGATGAAATTACTGAATTTTTAGTTGATAGATATGGTGGTTATGTTAGATATAACCCACAGCTTAATTCAAAAACACTTATATTATGGTTTACACCAGTATTTCTATTTATATTAGGTGTAATTGTAATTTTTTATATTTATCTTACCCGATCAGGTGTTGAGAATAACCTGAAACTTAAATCAAGAGAAAAATTATATTTAGATGATTTAGTCATCAATAATTCCAAGACTACAGATTCTNGTGAGACTAAAAAATGATGTGGTTAATTTTTGCTTTATTGATATTACTGGCTGCAGCTTTACTTATTTTTCCTTTAATTAAAAAAAAACCTCATCAACAATATAATTCTGGTGATATAAATAATGAGTTAAAAGAAAATATTGCAGTTTTTAAAGATCAAGAGGCAGAGTCATCTCAGATGCTAGAACAGGGATTTATTGATGAGGCCGAATATTCAGACCTTATTTCAGAGTATAAATATACTTTGTTGGCAAATGTTAAAGGACAACTAAAATTAAAAAAAAATAATAAAGAAAGCGGGTCATGGGTTTTATTAGTGTGCTTGTTATTGATGCCGATCTTCGTATTTGTCACATATAGTTTTCTTGGCGCAAGTCATGATTTACATATTAGTAACCTGCTAGATAAGCGAACTTTTAATCAAATGAGTGATTTAGATCGTATTAAGCTTAATAAAAAAATACAGATGGAAATATACGAGAGTCTTACAGACGATCCCACACAGATAAACTATCTCATCGCATTAGCCCAGTTGAAAATGGAAAACAAAAATTTTTTTGGCGCAAAAGAAACTTATCTTAAAGCGCTTAACTATAAACCAAATGATCCAAAATTACTTTCAGAGTATGCGCAGGCCATTTATTTTTCAGAGAACAGGAGGTTTACAAAAGATTTGAATGAGATATTAGATAAAACTCTAAAACTTAATCCTAATAATTCCCTGGCCTTAGGATTAAATGGCATTAAACAATTTGAGCAAGGCCGCTATAAATTGGCAGTTTTAAGCTGGAAAAATGCACTCAAGACCATTGCAGGTAACTCAAAAGAAGCGGATGCTCTAAATTCGAGTATTCTATATGCAGAAAAATATATAAGTGTTAATGATTTTAAGATTCCCATAGAAATAACGATCCCTGAGGTATATAAAATTGATAAAGATAAAGTTATATATATTTATGCTCGGGAATGGCAAGGAATAACTAAACCGTTAGCTGCTGTAAAATTTAAATTATCTGAATTACCTGAGATAGTTTTTTTAGATGATAGCATGAGTATGAGCGACGGAAGATCCCTCTCTTCAATAGAATTTCTTGAGATCATAGCTAGAGTATCCATTTCAGGTGAGGTGACCCCTCTGCCAGGAGATTACCAAGGAACAACGGGAAAGTTCAATTTTAAAGAGCAAAAAAAAGCGAAAATAAATATCAATAATAAGTTATAGAATGATTAACTACTTGTGGCGGTAGATAACCTCGTTTAGCATGTTATATGAATTATTCTAAGAAGAAATATATGCGCTTGAAATGTATAAAAATGGCTGGTTTTAAATCTTTTGTTGATCTTACGACAGTAGTTTTGCCAAGCAATTTATGCGCTATAGTTGGACCTAATGGTTGTGGTAAATCAAATATAATAGATGCTGTACGTTGGGTCATGGGAGAAAGCTCAGCTAAACAGTTAAGAGGTGAGTCACTAACAGATGTAATCTTTAATGGGTCCGGAAGCCGAAAAGCTATTGGTCTAGCCTCTGTAGAATTAATTTTTGATAACTCAGAGGGTAAGCTTGGTGGTGAGTATGCTAACTGGGGTGAGATCTCGATAAAAAGGAAGGTTTCAAGAGATGGTCAATCAAATTATTATTTAAATGGTGATAAGTGTCGCAGGAGAGATATCACTGACATCTTTTTAGGAACTGGTTTGGGCCCTCGAAGTTATGCAATTATCGAACAGGGAATGATATCTTCGTTGATTGATGCTAAGCCAGAAGAACTTCGTGTTTATATTGAAGAGGCTGCTGGAATCTCAAAATATAAAGAACGCCGCAGAGATACTGAAAATCGCATAAAAAGAACTAAAGAGAATTTAGATAGATTAGGTGATATCAGACAAGAGCTCGGGAATCAAATTAGTAGACTCGAAAGACAAGCTAAATCTGCAGAAAAATTTACTGAGCTTAAGAGAGACGAGAGAGCGACCAAGGCAAAGCTTTTAGCTATTAAGTGGCGTGATATATATTCTGAGACACAAAATCTGTCAAAAAACATTTCAGATTATGAATTAAAGGTCGAAAAAATTTCTGCTGAAAAAACTCAGTGCAGCACTATGTTAGAGAAGCATCGTGATAATTATACTAGATTAGTTGATTCATTAAATTTAATACAAGGTCGTTATTATTCTGTAGGTTCTGAAGTAACAAGAATCCAACAATCAATTCAGTATGCCAACGATAGATCCATAGAGATTAAGAAAGACTTAGAAGAAATAGAACAAAATTTTATTGAAAATAAAGATCACTTGGCTCTTGATATCAAAACAAAGGAGTCCTTAGAGCATGAATTAAAAAAAATTCAACCAATGCTTAAAGAGGCCATACTAGAACAGAGTAAATCAGAGTTGTTATTAAAGAAAGCTGAAAGAGAAATGAATGATTGTCAACTCTATTGGGATGACTTCATAAAAAGCTCCTCAATTCCAGCACAGCAAGTAGAACTTCAGCAATCAAGAATAGAGCACCTAGAGCAACTTATTAATCAGTTAGACGAAAAGATAGAAAGATTGATTTTAGAGATTAAGGGTACAACTAATAGCACATTTGAAAATGATCTTTCAGAATTAGAGGTAAGAATATCGAAGGTTGATTTAGAATTAAGAGAAAAGCTTACTAAGCTTGATGAGTCAGCAGAACAAATCAATATAGTTAGAGAAGAATATAGTATTTTGGATTCAAATCTAAATGAGAAGCGCACACAGTTGCAGTCTTTGCTTGGAAAGAGATCATCATTAGAGCAAATAGTGCGCTCAATACTCAGTATAGATAAAAAGAAAGAGGAGTGGTTTAAAGTCAACAAGATTGAGAAGAACCATAGATTATCTGAAAAAATTAAAGTCTCCCCAGGATGGGAGTCTGCAGTTGATGTGGTTCTGGGTAATAGCCTTCAAGCAGTTTTCGTAGAAAGCATTAGCGATTTAAGTGACGACATAAAGGCATCAATTGAAAGTGAATTATTATTAGTAGAGGGGAGTGAAAGTGCGAAAAATAAGATATCAATCGATTTATCTAATTCTCTATTATCTAAAGTGGAAGGAAAGAATTTCGATTCTTATCTTAAGCCTATTCTCCAGAATGTTATGATTCATAATACTTTGAGCTCTGCACTAAAAAATAGAAAAAACTTGGAGATTGGACAATCCATTATAACAAAAGAAGGAGTTTGGTTAGGAAAAGATTGGATTCGTGTTGAAAGTTATAAAGATGCAACAAAGGGATTACTTAAAAGAAAAAAAGAGCTTGAATCACTTGAATTAAAAATCAAAAATCTCCATTTAAATACAGAGAAATTAGAAGAACAAAAAAATGCGAGCGAGAAAAAATTACGAGAGCTTGAGGATAACAGAGAAAAAGATAGACAATTCTTAATAACAAAACAAAATTATCATTCAGAACTAAATACTAAAATTAGCAATATTAAAATTCAACTAGATCACATTTCATCTCGCAACGATAGATTCAATTTGGAACTTAATGAGACCAAAGGCCAGAGAGCAGAAGAACAACAAAAATTGACTTTGATAAGTAAAGAATTGAATTCATCACTAGTTGATTTGAGGAAGAAAACTGAAGAAAAAGCTAAATTAGCTGCTAATCGAAAAAACAAGATTGCTAGCCTAGAAAAGACTAGAGAATTATTTAGGCTTAGCAAAGATCAGGCTCATGAAATAGCTATGAAAGAGAGGGCGGCGAGCACAAAATTACAATTCATAATTGAAGGCATTGTTAGACTAGAAAAACAAGCTAATCGTTTAGATAGTAGAAAAAAACAATTATATGAGATTAGCAAGAAAGACGACAGTCCAGAGGCCGATCTCCAAGCTAATCTAGCTGAACAATTAGAGCTGAGGCTCAAGATCGAAAAAGAGCTAAAAGATTCAAGAAAAGAAGTCGAAAATCTTGAGAGCATTATGCGCGATACCGAGCAGGAACAAAATGCATTAGATATAAAAATCCAACAAGAAAGAACCTTACTTGAGCAAAAAAAAATTACAGCACAAGACTTTCAGACCCGAAGCCAAACTTTATCCGAGCAGATTATCGAATATGGGCATAATTTGAAAGAATTGCTATTGTCAGTTCCAGAAAGCCAAACTTCTGCTGACCTAGATCTAGCCCTAGAAAAATTAACAAATCGTATACATCGGTTAGGTCCAATTAATTTAGCAGCAATCGATGAGTTTAATACTGAATCTGAGAGGAAGCATTACTTAGACAAACAAAATGATGATCTCGAAGAAGCGCTAACTACGCTAGAAAATGCTATACGTAAAATCGATAAGGAAACTCGCTCTAGATTTAAAGAAACATTTGATTTAGTTGATAAATCTTTTCAAGATTTATTTCCAAAATTATTTGGAGGAGGTAAATCCTACCTTGAGCTTACAAGTGATGACCTGCTCGAGGCTGGTGTATCAATAATGGCAAGACCTCCTGGAAAAAAGAATACAACAATTCACCTACTTTCTGGTGGTGAGAAGGCTATGACCGCGATTGCACTCGTGTTCTCTATTTTTCATTTAAATCCTGCCCCATTCTGTATGCTCGATGAGGTAGATGCACCTCTAGACGATTCAAATGTGCTGCGGTATGCGAAAATAGTTGAAGAAATATCTTCAAGCGTTCAAATTGTGTATATATCTCATAACAAAAATGCAATGGAAATGGCTAATCAACTAGTAGGTGTAACAATGCATGAGGCTGGTGTATCAAGGCTTGTTAGTGTCGATATAGATCAGGCAGTTGAGTTAGCGAAGACTTAATTTTAATTATAGATATTTGAATATAACCTAACTAAAAAATATACAATTTTATTTTTTAGTTAGGTTATATTAAAGTATGTTTTGTGATCAATTTTTTTCTCATTATAAACAAGTAAATTAAAGGCATTAAATGATAGATATAGGTCCTAGAGAGATGACTATGGCATTAGGTGCTATTGTTGCATTGGCGATTATGTTGCAAATTATACGTCGTGTTAGAAATTCTCGTTATGAAAAAATACAAATGCCAAATAAAAAAAATGATTCTACCCTTAATGAGGCCAGTGAAGAAAATGAGTGGTCTGATCAGAATCATTCCGAATTTCCTAGTGGTGGTGCAAGAATTGTTGCAAGAGATGAACTTAATAAAGATAATTTTAATGGGTTAAATTCAAACATTGAGTTAAATTTAGAGACAAAAGAGCAGAAAATAAACGAAGAAATATTACAACAAAAAAATGAATCAAATAGTAAATATTCTTCCAATAGTATCCTAGTGCTTCATGTTGAGACCAGAGGAGATAGAGTATTCCATGGTGATGATTTGTTGAGTGCTTTTCTTTCAAATGGTTTGCGATATGGCGCAAAAAAAATCTTTCATTATCATGAAAATACAAGTGATTCAGGCAAAATTATCTTCAGCATAGCTAATTCAATGAAACCAGGTATATTTGACTTAAACCATATGTCCGATCTATCAACCACCAGCATAAGTCTTTTTTTACTCATAGAGGATCACAAAACCCCTATGCACGCTTTGGATATAATGCTTGATTCGGCCAAAAAAATTGCTATCCAAATAAATGGAGATTTAAAAGATGATAGTAGAAGCGCTTTTACAAAACAAACAGAAGATCATTACCGACAAAGAATAATAGACTATACCAGAATACAAATTCCCGGAACTTAAGATGACTGATATTGAAAAGTTAGCTGCTGAAGCTGGCCTTTTAAGAAGTCAGTTAAACCAATATAACTATGAATACTATGTTCAAGATAGTCCTACTATTCCAGATATCGAATATGACCGTCTTTTAAAAAGGCTCAACAGTATAGAAATTGATAATCCTCAATTAAAATACGCAGACTCGCCCACCCAAAGAGTTGGAGGAGAGGCTCTCAAGGAATTCAAAACTGTATCTCACCTCTCACCGATGCTTTCATTGGATAATGCTTTTAGTGATAAAGAGCTGAAGGAGTTTCATAACCGTGTACTTGAACGTATTAAGCCTGAAAACGATATATCCTATGTCTGTGAGCCAAAGCTTGATGGGGTAGCA
>NYXF01000070.1 GCA_002685455.1 Porticoccus sp.
ATCAAAGATCTGAATCACTTGTGCACCAGCCTTTATTTGGCCATTTAGATACACAATAACCGAGTCTGTTAAAATATTCAGTAACTGATGCATTAATTCTGGACGGTTGAACATCATCGTCTTAGATATCAAAAAATCTCGGGTGGACTTACCCTCCACCATATAAGTTGCAAGTGTCCAAGGACTACCAGCAAAACCTATAAGTGGCACACGCCCATTTAATTCCTGTCTTATATTAGTGATAGCATCAAGTACGTAAGATAGATCCTTTGCGGGGTCTATGACGGATAATTTATTGATATCTTTTTCAGTTCTTATTGGCTTATGAAAGCGCGGGCCCTCGCCTGTCTCAAAATGAAGCCCCAGACCCATAGCATCAGGTATCGTTAAAATATCAGAGAACAGTATAGCTGCGTCTAGATCATAACGCTCTAGTGGTTGCAAGGTCACTTCACATGCTTTTTCTGGGTTTGTGCAAAGTGCCATAAAATTTCCAGCTTTGGTACGAGCCTCTCTATACTCCGGTAAGTAACGACCAGCCTGGCGCATCATCCATACAGGCGTAGCATCCACAGTCTCATGCATAAGTGCGCGAAGTAAGCGATCATTTTTAAGTTCTATCATGAATAAAGTCTCTAGATTTTAAGATAGTCAAGGATACCTTCACCGGCTTGTCTTCCCTCGGAAATAGCAGTAACGACTAAATCAGATCCACGAACCATATCACCTCCAGCAAAAATCATTGGGTTTGAAGTCTGAAACTTAAATTCTTGATCCTCTTGTGCAATAACACCCTCCCAATCATTAAGCTTTACTCCTAAATCCCTAATCCATGACGCTGGATTTGGCTGGAAACCAAATGCAATGAGAACTATGTCTGCAGGAAGTATTTCTTCACTTCCAGGTATCGGAGTTGGTTTACGACGGCCATTTTTATCCGGTTCGCCTAATTTTGTGGTTACAACTTTAATGCCTTCAACTTTATTTATGCCGATAATTTCGATGGGCTGCCTATTAAATAAAAACTGGACTCCCTCCTCCTCTGCATTTTTTACTTCTTTGCGTGATCCAGGCATGTTTTCTCGGTCACGGCGATAAGCACAGGANACTGATGTTGCTCCCTGTCTTATTGACGTTCGATTGCAATCCATAGCAGTGTCGCCTCCCCCCAGAACAACTACTTTTTTTTGCTCTACACTTATAAAATCACCAGAGTCTTTCTCCCAGCCCATATTTCTATTCACGTTAGATATCAGAAAGGGCAGAGCTTCATAAACACCAGGAAGATTTTCTCCTTGAAAATTACCCTTCATTGCCTTATATGTGCCCATACCCAAAAAAATGGCATCATATTCATCTATTAATTCATCTATTTTGATATCTACACCAACATCCATATTAAGCTTGAATTCTATACCCATACCCTCAAATATTTCTCGACGCTTTTGCATAATTGATTTTTCTAATTTGAATTCTGGAATACCAAANGTTATCAAGCCTCCAATTTCAGGATAACGATCAAAAACAACTGGTTTTACTCCATTGCGGATAAGCACATCAGCACATCCTAATCCTGCTGGCCCAGCACCAATGATAGCTACTTTTTTATTAGTCCATTTGACATTAGACATGTCTGGTCGCCAGCCCATAGCAAATGCAGTATCAGTAATATATTTTTCAGCATTACCGATTGTTACGGCTCCGAACTCATCGTTCAAAGTGCAAGCTCCCTCACAAAGTCGATCTTGAGGACAAACACGCCCACATACTTCAGGGAGTGTATTGGTAGAATGACAAAGCTCAACTGCCTCTAAAATTTTTCCATCTGAAAGTAGTTTTAACCAATTGGGGATATAATTATGGACAGGACATTTCCATTCACAATAGGGGTTACCACAATCTAAACAACGATGCGCTTGATTACAAACATCTTTGTTGTCAGTTGGCTGATATATTTCAACAAATTCTTTGGTGCGACTGGACATGTCCTTTGTTTCGGGTTCATGTCTGTCTACCTGAACAAATTGAAAATCATTATCTAATCTATCATCCATAAGTTTTGGCTCTCTTATATCAACTGCAGCAAGTATAATTTGTTTATTTTAATAAACTATTGTGATTCTATGTGTGTATGCGCCAATAATTTATGCAAACTTGCAGCTTTTGGTTTAACTAACCAAAATTTTCTAATGAAATTATCGAAGTTATCCAGAATCTCCTGGCCCCAAACACTTCCTGTCTCTTCAACAAATTCAATTATCATTGTCTCTAAATGAGATCGGTGACTCTCTGTTGACTCATTTGTAATGCGCTGAATTTCTACTAGCTCCATGTTATAACTATCTACAAAAGTCTTCTTTTCGTCGAGAACATAAGCAAACCCTCCAGTCATACCTGCACCAAAATTAGGGCCTACAGAACCTAATACAACAACTATTCCTCCTGTCATATATTCACAACAGTGATGGCCTGCTCCTTCAATGACAGCATGTGATCCAGAGTTTCTTACTGCAAATCGTTCTCCTGCACAACCTGCGGCAAATAATTTTCCAGCTGTTGCACCATATAAGCATGTATTACCTATTATAGGTGCTGTATTGGAAGCAAATCTGCTCTCCTTTGGTGGTGATATAACAATTTTTCCACCAGCCATTCCTTTGCCAACATAATCATTCGCGTCACCGAAAAGATAAATATCCAAACCACCAGCGTTCCAAACGCCGAGTGATTGGCCAGCAATACCATTAAGGATTAATTTAATTGGCTTACCTATCATACCTAGATTTCCATAGCGTTTAGCTATTTCTCCTGAAAGCCTTGCTCCAATAGATCGATCGCAATTATTTATTTTATATCTAAACTCACCACCTTTTTTTCCTTCAATAGAGGGTAATATATCCGCCACTATTTCTTCTGCTAGCTTACCTTCATCAAATGGTATATTTCTTGAAATCTTACATGTTTGCGGTTTACTTTCCAAAAAGCTGTCGGTGTGGAGTATTGGTGATAAATCAAGTTTTTTCTGTTTTGAGGTTACACCATCTAGAATTTCTAATAGGTCTACTCTGCCGACCAGCTCCTCTAAAGTTTTAACCCCTAACTTTGACATCCACTCACGTGTTTCTTCAGCCATAAAAAGAAAGAAGTTTTTTGCTGTGTTAACAGTGCCTCTATAATAGTTTTCTCTCAACTCAGAATCCTGAGTTGCCACACCTGTTGCACAGTTATTTAAATGACAAATTCTTAAATATTTACAGCCGAGTGCAACCATCGGGCCAGTTCCGAAACCGAAGCTTTCAGCTCCTAAAATAGCAGCTTTCACGACATCTAAACCTGTTTTCAGGCCTCCATCAGACTGAACACGAACTTTGTGTCGTAATTCATTAGCTCTTAGCATTTGATGGGTTTCAGCTAAACCCAATTCCCAAGGTGATCCTGCGTGGCGTATTGATGTTATCGGACTAGCAGCCGTTCCTCCATCGTAACCGGATATTGTAATTAAATCTGCGTATGCCTTTGCTACCCCAGCAGCAATAGTGCCAACACCAGGCCGTGAAACTAGCTTAACCGATACCAAGGCTTGAGGATTAACTTGCTTGAGATCAAAAATTAATTGAGCTAGATCTTCAATAGAATAAATATCATGATGCGGTGGAGGAGAAATTAGAGTAACGCCAGGCACTGAGAATCGCAGCTTAGCGATAAGTTCATTTACTTTTCCGCCAGGTAGTTGGCCTCCCTCTCCAGGCTTTGCCCCCTGAGCTATTTTAATTTGAATGACATCAGCACTTGTCAAATAATGTGGTGTGACCCCGAAACGACCAGAGGCTACCTGTTTAATCTTTGAGGCTTTAATAGTTCCATAACGAGATGGATCTTCACCTCCTTCGCCTGAGTTTGATCGGCCACCAAGGGTATTCATAGCCTCGGCTAAACCCTCATGTGCTTCGGGCGATAAAGCACCTAAAGACATACCGGCTGAATCAAACCTTTGTAATATTTTTTCAATAGGCTCAACATTGGATAAAGGAATTGATTGAGTGTCACTCCTTATTTTAAACATGTCTCTAAACGTCGCGATAGGACGATTGTTTACCAGGTTAGCGTAATCTTGCCATGCTGTATAATCTCCCTCTTTAACTGCTCGATGAAGCATTGTAATCACATCTGGGTTATACGCATGATATTCTTGACCATGAACATACTTAAGAAGGCCGCCGGGACTCATTGATTTTCGTTCACTCCAAGCCTGATCAGAAAGTTTTTTCTGATCATTTTGAAGATCTTTGAAATCAGCGCCCTTTATTCGATTTGGAGTTTCCTTAAAGCAAATGTTGACTATTTCAGGCGAAAGACCAATGATTTCATACAACTGAGCTCCTCTATATGATGCTATATTGGAAATTCCCATTTTTGATAAAATCTTGAGTAAACCTTTATTCATGCCTTGGCGATAATTCTTAAACGCAACATCTGTATCGCAAAGTATTTCTCCTTTATCTGCCATATCGGAAAGAAGGTGGTAACTTAAAAAAGGGTAAACGGCGGACGCTCCAAAGCCAATCAAAGTTGCGATTTGATGAGAATCACGAGCCGATGCTGTTGATGCAATAATATTTGCATTGCATCGTAGTCCAACCTTTATAAGATAGTGGTGTACCGCACCAACCGCCATTAGCATTGGTATGGGTAATTTATCTGGCTCGATATCTGAATCTGATAAAANACAACATCTAACACCAGATTTAATAGCATCTGCCACACTAATACATAATTTTTTTAATGCTTGCTCTAGACTAATCTTGTCATCATAATAATTTACACTAAATTTTTTTNCACGATAATCATCTTGTGTATTATTTTTTAGTGCATAATATTTTGTTGGTGACAACACGGGGCTAGTCAAATTGATGCGTTTCGCATGTTGAGGTGTTTCAGAAAAAATATTTCCTTCNGCACCAAGTTGCGTCTTTAAGGACATTACTAGTGTTTCTCTCAGTGGATCAATAGGCGGATTAGTTACCTGTGCAAACTGTTGTCTGAAATAATCATAAAAACTACGACTTTTAGATGATAAAACAACCATTGGCGTATCGTCACCCATTGAGCCTACTGCCTCTTGACCACCTTCTGCAAGAGGTCTTAAAATTTGATCTCGTTCTTCTAAGGAAACTAAAAACATTTTCATAAAATTACGAATTTTTTCTCTACTTAATACCCCTTCAACTTCAATNCTTTCATCATCCATGGATGATATAATTTTTATGGTATTGTCATTGAGCCAAGCTTGATATGGGTTTGCAGCAGCTAGCTCCTTATCAATTTGAGCGGCATTCATAATATTGCCGCTCTTAGTATCAATTGAAAGCATACCTCCCGGGCCCAGACGTCCTTTTGATGTCACATTCTTAGGATCATATTCGTAGACGCCTACCTCTGATGCGACAGTTATAATATTGTCATCTGTTAGAACCCAACGCGAGGGTCTTAATCCATTTCTATCTAAAGTACATACAGCATAGCGACCGTCGGTAATGACTATTCCTGCTGGTCCATCCCATGGTTCCATATGCATTGCCATATATTCGAAGTACGCTCTTTCGTCTAACCCGAACTCTTGATTATTATCCCATGCAGGTGGTACTAACATTCGAACTGCTTTATGGAGGTCTATACCTCCCGCGACCATAAATTCGAGCATATTATCCAAACTTGAGGAGTCTGAACCTGTACCATTCACTAAAGGTGCCACTTCATTGAGATCTGGCAATAACGGTGTTTTGAGTTTAGGAGTCCTTGCTATAGACCAATTTCTATTGCCAGCTAATGTATTAATTTCTCCATTGTGAGCTAATAATCTAAATGGTTGAGCTAAAGGCCACTGAGGACTAGTATTTGTTGAGAAACGTTGGTGAAAGATACAAATGGCCGTTTCCAAAAGTGGGTTCGCTAAGTCAGGATAAAATTTGGGTAGATCAATTGGCATCATTAAGCCTTTATAGCTGATGACATTCTCTGCTAAGCTTGCAATATAAAATGAATTATCTAGCGCAAGTGCTATCTCAGATTTCCTCTTAGCTAAAAACAATCTAGCATTAAAGTTCTGTTCATCTAGATTTTCTACTGAAATAAATATTTGCTCGATAACAGGTAAAGTTTTAATAGCAATTTGACCGAGACAATCATTATTAGTGGGAACTTTTCTCCAACCAACTATTTTGAGGCCTTGGTCTTTCAGGTTTTTTTCCACGGTAATCTTCGCTTGATCTCTATATTTTTTATCTTGGCTGAGCATCACTGAACCAATTGCATATAATTTAGGCAATTTTTCATCAAACAATGATAGAGCTAGATCACGCATGAAGTGGTCTGGTTTTTGTAACAATAATCCACAGCCATCACCAGTTTTTCCATCAGAGGCAATGCCTCCACGGTGTGTCATAGAAGTCAGTGCCTCGATAGCTGTTTTTAACACACGATGGCTAGCCTTCCCTTGAATATGGGCAATTAGTCCGAATCCACAGTTATCTTTGAATTCGTTTAAATTATATAGGCCTGCTTGCATAAATTTTAAAGCCCCACTTAAAAGGTTAAAGGGCCAGCTGTCTCAGAGAAATTAAATAATTAAACTGCTGGAATACTGATGATTTTACACCTGCAAAAAACATGTCACAACGTAATGAAACTAATAAAACCTATAACTATCAGAAATATAGCTTGATAGTTATAGGTTTTATTATAGCACTTCTATTAAAATATCTCGCTCAATTTCAGAAGTTATTATGGCTCTACCTATAGCCTTAAGTAGCACTAAGCGGAGATTACCATCAATTACTTTTTTATCTATTGACATAAGCTCCAAGAACTTATCGGGGGTCACTTCTTTTGGGGCAAGAACAGGTAGATTACAACGTAAGAAAAGATCTCTGATACGAATATAATCGTTATTATTAATCCATCCTAAATCTCTTGAAAGTTTTGCTGCCATAGTAATTCCAACAGAAATTGCTTCTCCATGTAACCATTGCTTATAAGAGAAGAAGGTTTCTATAGCATGGCCAAATGTATGGCCTAAATTTAAAATTGCGCGGATATCATTTTCACGCTCATCTTTTGAAACAATTTTTGATTTATTCAAGCATGATTTTTCAACCGCTATACACAAAGATTTTGGGTCTCTATTTAAGAGTTGATTAATATTTTTTTCTATCCAAAAAAAGAATTCTTCATCAGCAATTAATCCATATTTGATGACTTCCGCTAAACCTGCTTTAAATTCCCTGTCTGGTAGTGTGCTAAGTAGTGATATGTCAATAATTACACACTCTGGCTGATAGAAAGCTCCTATCATATTTTTTCCTAACTTATGATTGACCGCTGTTTTGCCTCCTAC
>NYXF01000071.1 GCA_002685455.1 Porticoccus sp.
GTTAAGGGTGTTGAAATAGGGTCTGGTTTCAGTGCTATTGAACAAGTTGGTAGTATACACCGTGACGAGATATTAGAAAGTGGATTTGCGTCTAATAACGCAGGGGGTGTTTTAGGGGGAATTTCTACTGGACAAGATATATTGGCCAGCATAGCTCTCAAGCCAACTAGTAGTCTTCGAATACCTGGACGCTCAATCGATGTGAATGGCAATGCAATAGAGGTGGTTACAAAAGGCAGACATGACCCTTGTGTGGGCATTAGAGCTACACCAATCGCTGAAGCAATGTTGGCTATCATAATTATGGATCACCTTCTTAGACATAGGGCCCAAAATTTTGATATCGTAAAAAAATCATAATATCAGAGCCTCTAAGTTTTGGAAAAAATCATTACCCCATCCTTACCGTATTGGCGCTTATCAGCGTTTTATTTTTGTTTTTTTGCGCTACTCGGAGCCCTTCACCCATATTGGTCTTTATATT
Organism: Porticoccus sp.; assembly: GCA_002685455.1. The sequence goes on from NYXF01000071.1 coordinate 485, forward strand.
TATATTCGAAAGGTTTCACTATCTCTGATATAGGTATTTTGCTAGCTATGCCGATGGCTACAAAAATAATTGCGCCTAATATTTGGGGTTGGTTGGCTGATTTTACTGGTAGACGGCTCGCTGTCATAAGAATAGGGGCCTTCTTATCTTGTATTTTCTTTCTCGGAATTTTTTTTGATCAGCGATTTTGGTCTATCGCATTAGTAATGATTGGATATAGTTTTTTTTGGAATGCTATTTTGCCTCAGCATGAGGTGATAACTGTAAGTTATCTTGAGAAATCTCCAGAGGCATACGGACGAATTAGACTATGGGGATCTATCGGCTTTATAATTTCAGTTCTTGGTGGAGGTTTGTGGTTTGATACAAAAGATATAGAAACACTCCCTATTGTGGGTTTATTGCTGTTAATTGGCATATTTATAGCAAGTATTTTTTTGCCAAAACCAATTTTATATAAGTCTAATGATGAAAATTTTAATGGATTTATACTTTTAGCAACTCGACGTATTGTTTTTATATTTCTATTGGTTGGTTTGCTTGTGCAGTTATCTCATGGCGTTTACTATAGTTTTTTTAGTATTTTTCTAGAATCTCATGGCTATAGTCGTGCAGAAATAGGTGTTATTTGGTCAATTGGGGTTATAGCAGAAATCCTTATATTCTTGTTGATGTATCGATTCCTTATGCATTTTGGTGTACGAAAAATTATTCTTTTTTGTTTAGTCCTTGGTGTCGTACGTTGGCTGATAATTGGTTATCAAATTGAAAACTTAATATTTCTGGTGATAGCTCAAATTTTTCATGCTTTTACATTTGCAGCTTTTCACGCAGCCTGTATTGAATGTGTTCGACGTCTTTTCGATAGTAGATCTCAGGGTAAAGCTCAAGCACTCTATAGTTCATGCTGCTACGGTGCTGGTGGGGCAATAGGCTCCTATACGGGAGGATTAGCTTGGGGAATATCTCCTGTATTTGCTTTCAATTACGCTGCTATTTCGACCCTTATTGCTTTTCTTCTTGCTATTTTTTGGTTAAAAGATAAAGAATTAGCTATTAGTTAAGGAGTTTAGCAATACTGAGCTTAATTATTTATAGCTGAAATAGGAATCCAAAATGAAGTATATATTTTACTGGTTAGTCATAGTTACAGTCATATGTTGGTACCCAACATATGACCTATACACAAAAGAAGAGTTCTTTGACGAACAAAGCACTCTTATAAAAACTAACTTTATGACTACAGTTGGTTGTCATCAGGCTGCAAATGAGATGAAAGCGAAATATTATCAATGTAAGTCTGAAGTACAGTGGCGTAGATGGTTTTTAAAAAAAAACATAGATGATAATATTAATAACAAAGATAAAGAAATTGAATATCCCATATATTAAAACAAAATTATATTATCGTTCATATATTGTACATTTTTAAAATAGTTAATTTTAAACAGCTGATTTAGACTGCTTCATTATGAAAAAAATTGATAACAGCATTGATAAACTTCGTGAAAAAAAGAAAAGATTTATAGCCAGAGAGATTGCTATTAGGGATAGCGCTATATCGTTATTGAAAGAAAAAGGGTTAGAAAGTGTCACAATCTCATTAATTGCCGATCACGCTTGTATTGGCAAAGGCACTATATATAAACACTTTCTCTCAAAAACTGAAATTTTAGTGAGAATTGTTGCTGATTATCAAAAAAATATCTGTGACAGCATCCAAATATATATAAATAAAGAGGTAGATAAAAAAAATCCTTTTGGTGTAGTGCGCAAATACTTTTCTTTACGTCTCTTTGATCCATCTCTAGATCGATTGGTTCGCAATTTAATAATGATATTAGAAAATAATGTAAAGTTAGAGGAGACTTCTACTGAAATAAGAGCACTCAAAGAGGGCTTGGACGCTTATATTATCTCTTCAATAAAATCCTTAATTAAAGCAGGCCGCTTAAAAGATTTTCCAGCAACATATTATCATTTCGCATACATTTCTTTTGTTGATATTATTATAGACCGATGTGTGGACGGAAAATTTCAGTTAGACGCAAGTAAAGAAATAGAGTTCTTAGAATTTATCTCAAATATAGGCTCAAGCATGGGGCGAACTCTTAAACAATAAAATAGACATTAATACCTAATCATTGCTGATAATCTTTAATATGACTTTCACATATTTGGGTAATTTGGGCCACCACCACCCTCTGGGGTAATCCAATTTATATTCTGAGATGGCTCCTTGATATCGCAAGTTTTACAGTGCACACAGTTTTGTGAATTTATTTGAAATTTTTTAGATCCATCATCATTTGTGAGGACCTCATAAACACCTGCAGGGCAGTATCTCTGAGCGGGCTCATTAAAGACTGGTAAATTATAGGATAAGGGCAATTCTTGGTCTCTAAGTATGAGGTGGTTGGGCTGATCTTCCTCATGATTAGTGTTTGATAGATATACAGAGGATAACTTATCGAAGCTAATTATGTTATCAGGTTTTTTGTATACAATAGTCTTCATTGTTGAAGCTGACTTAAGTTTCGTGTGATCTGGATCTCGATCTCTTAAAGTCCAAGGCAACTTACCGTTAAATATATTTATATCTAAAAAAGCAAAAGCAGACCCTAGTATATTTCCCCATTTATGTTGAGCGGGGCCAAAGTTCCTCTGTAATAAAAGTTCTTTGTATGCCCAACTTTTTTTATATGAAACTGAAAAAAGATTTACATTAAAGCTTTTACTTTGGGTGTCTATAGAGTCTACAATCGACTCTGCGGCAACCATCCCCGATTTCATTGCACAGTGGATACCTTTTATTTTTGCATTATTCAGAGTACCGGCGTTATCACCTATTATTATACCACCTGGAAAGTTCATTCTAGGCTGTGATTGAACACCTCCTTTTGCTAAAGCTTTGGCACCATAAGATATTCTCTTACCTCCAGATAAGAACTTAGATATTTCTGGATGATGTTTATAACGCTGAAATTCTTCATAAGGATTAAGATGAGGATTTTCATAAGATAAATCGGTGATCAAGCCAACCATTACTTGACAGTCCTCTGCATGGTAAAGGAATCCACCCCCATTAGACTTACTTTCACTTAGGGGCCAACCAGCACTATGTAAAATTAAACCAGGTTTATGCAAATTATCAGGAATAGACCATAACTCTTTGATACCTAGACCATAATGCTGTGGATCACAACCTTCGTCTAAAGAGAATTTTTTAATAATTTCTTTACCTAAATGACCTCTACATCCTTCTGATAGAATTGTGCATTTTCCTCGAATTTCCATTCCCCGAGAAAAAGAGGATTTTTTTTCTTTATTAGAATCTATTCCCATATCGCCAGTTATGATACCAGCCACAGAATCATCGCTTGAATATAGAAGACTAGAAGCAGAAAAACCTGGAAAAATATCAACACCTAATACCTCCGCTTGCTTAGCCAACCAGCGACACAGGTTACCTAAACTGATGATGAAGTTACCTTCATTCCTCATAGTTTTTGGGGCAAGAAAATGAGGTATCTTGATCGATTTAGTCTCGGTAAAAAAGTAAAGTTGATCTTGACTCACAGGAGTTTTAACTGGCGCACCTAAATTTTTCCAATCAGGAAATAATTCATTTAAAGCAGTTGGCTCCAAAACAGCTCCAGAAAGTATATGAGCGCCAACCTCAGAGCCTTTTTCTACAACAACTACAGAAGTTTCCGGTCTTAGCTGTTTTAGACGACATGCTGCTGATAGTCCAGATGGCCCAGCGCCAACTATAATCACATCATATTCTATATGTTCCCGCTCCATTGAGCGCTCCTTTACTAAATATCTTCTAATATTTTTATAACTATTCTATCATATTCTATTATCTATATCAAAAAATATTGATATAGATAATAGAATATGTAATAAATATTTTAATTGGGTTTGAAAACAATATTATAGGCCTTTAGGATAAGAGTTATATAATTTATAATGACTAACTCATACGCTGTGACAATACAAAAGGTTTTTTTGAATGAAAGCATTAGTTTGTATAAAACGTGTAGTGGATTATAACGTAAAAGTCAGTCCAAAAGATGATAATACAGGTGTAAATCTTAATAACCTCAAGATGTCAATGAATCCTTTTTGTGAAATTGCTGTAGAGGAAGCCGTTCGACTAAAAGAAAAGGGTAATATAGAAGAAATAATCGTTGTATCTATAGGACCAAAAGAAGCACAAGAGCAAATTCGCGCAGCTCTTGCTATTGGTGCTGATAGAGGGTTACTTATTAAAACTGATAGCGGCACAGAGCTTCAGCCTTTAGGGGTAGCTAAATGTTTAAAAAAGATATTTGAGCAAGAGCAACCAGATATTATCTTGATGGGTAAGCAATCTATTGATGGCGATAACAACCAAACAGGTCAAATGTTCGCTGCACTAACTAATTTGCCCCAAGGAACATTTGCGTCTGAGCTTACTGTAAACTCCACTCATGCAACTGTTACAAGAGAAATTGATGGTGGATTTCAGACATTAAAGCTTACTTTGCCGGCTGTCATCACTTCAGATTTAAGATTAAATGAGCCAAGGTATGCTTCACTACCGAATATTATGAAGGCAAAAAAAAAGCCGATTAATGAAACAACACCTGAAGAGCTTGGTGTTGATGTTTCCCCCCGAATTTCTATTATTAGTGTTGATTTACCTCCTGAGCGATCGGAAGGAATTAAAGTTAGTAGCGTTGATGAGCTTTTAGAAAAATTAAGAAATGAAGCCAAGGTAATACGATGAATATTTTAGTTATTTCAGAGCATGATAATAATGATATTAAAGAGAGCACAATGCATGCAATTACTGCTGCACGTGAATTAGGAAATTCTATTGATCTTTTAGTGACTGGCTTGAATTGCGGTAGCGCTGGTTCAAATGCTTCAAAAATTGAAGGGGTTGCTAGGGTTATTGTGGCGGATTGTGTAGCCTATGAAAATCAGCTTGCAGAAAATATTGCCCCAATAATACAAAAAATAGCAGCTGAATATTCATATATTCTTATGGCTGCAACCACTACGGGAAAAAACATTATTCCAAGAGCTGCTGCACTAGTCGATTCTCAACCGATATCTGACGTCATTTCCATTGTCAATGAGGATACTTTTAAAAGACCTATTTATGCGGGAAATGTTATAGCAACAATACAAAGTATAGATAAAATCAAATTTATGACAATAAGGGCTACTGCGTTCGAACCTGCATCAATTAGTACTTCGTCTGCTCCAATTGAATCTTTAGAAGAATCTTTTAACTTAAAAAAATCAGAATTTGTTAAAAACGAAATTTCGTCATCCGAAAGACCGGAGTTAACCTCAGCAAGAGTCGTCATTTCTGGTGGCCGTGGTATGTTAAATGAGGAAAACTTTAAGCTTCTTGAGAATCTAGCAGATAAGTTCGGTGGAGCAGTCGGTGCTTCAAGGGCTGCAGTAGATTCTGGGTTTGCACCAAATGATATGCAGGTAGGACAAACTGGAAAAATAGTTGCCCCTGACTTGTACATTGCTGTTGGAATTTCAGGAGCAATTCAACATCTTGCTGGAATGAAAGATAGTAAAGTTATTGTTGCCATAAATAAGGATCCTGACGCCCCTATATTTCAAAACGCAGATTATGGTCTTGTCGCAGACTTATTTGAGGTCGTTCCAGAGCTAGACCAGAAGTTAGTTATTTAGAGAAATCCAAATAGGACAATGATCAGATGGCTTTTCCATGCTCCTGATCTGATGATCAATACCCGTCTCCTTGCATGCTTCAATTAGTGATTTAGATGCCAAAATCAAATCAATTCTTAGTCCTCGCTTGGGCGCCATTTCAAAACCTCGACTTCTATAATCAAACCAACTATACCTATCAGGCTGTTCAGGGTGGTCTCGTTCGAATGTATCGATAAGACCAAAATTTTTAAGCTTGTTTAACCAGTCTCTCTCCTCAGGGAGGAAGCAACACTTACCTGTTCGAAGCCACCGTTTCATATTTTCTTCACCTATACCAATATCCTTATCAAGTGGAGCTACGTTCATATCACCAATAACTAATATTAAGTCATCAACTGTATGGTTAGTTTCTAGATAATTTTGTAGATCAAGATAAAATCTTTCTTTGCATGGAAATTTTTTTTCGTGTGAGCGGCTCTCTCCTTGAGGGAAGTATCCATTAAAAATTGTTATTTTTTGATTCTTGTACCTGAAATCCCCAATTATTAGTCTTTTTTGACTAGTCTCGTCGTCGCTCGGGAAACCTTTTTGTGAATTTAGTAGAGGTACTCGAAACATTAGAGCAACTCCATAATGCCCCTTTTGTCCATGAAATATCACGTCATAACCAAGCCTTTTTATATCCTGAAGCGGGAATTGATCATCTGACACCTTTGTTTCTTGTATACCAATTATATCTGGTTGATGTTTTTCTATAACGGCTTTAATTTGATGTAATCTGGCTCTTAGACCATTAACGTTAAAAGATATAATTTTCATATCAGGGACTCATTAAGTTTGATTCATGACCATAGCTAGACAATGATGAGAATACATGATTTATATAGTCTGAAAAAATATTACCAGCCTCATGCAGAATTGGATCATTTTCGGTGGAAATTACATTTTTATCAGCTTTAATAGATTCTTTCTTGGCCTCTACAGCTGACTGCCATTCTTCGATAGTATCATATTCACTCTGGTATTTAGCAGCACGTCTTTTATTCTCCAGAGCCAACATACTGCTATCATATTCTTCTAATTGAAGTCTTCGTTCTGCTTCGTTAAGTGAAACTTCTTTTAATGAGCCTCTTTTTTTTATTAAATTTAACTCTTCATTTAGATAGATTAGGTCAGGATCAACTAAAAGCCTTTTTTTGTGAGCTGCTCTCAACATTTTGAGAGGCGGTGCCTTCAATAATTCACTCCAGTAGATGCTATGCTTAGCTGGAGAAATTGTATCCCAGGGTAGAGAATTATTAAGTGCACTTTCGCCAATATCATCTATATCATATATAGATGGTAATTCAATATCAGGAGTAACACCAAGAAGCTGGGTGCTCTCTCCAGAAACACGATAAAATTTAGACTCTGTTAGCTTTATTTGACCTTGTTCTAGGGGCATTTGTACCTGGACTGTTCCTTTACCATAACTTCTTGTCCCCACAATTATACCTCGACCATAATCCTGAATTGCTCCAGCAAAAATTTCTGAAGCTGAGGCACTCAAACGGTTAATTAAAACCAATATAGGTCCTTTATAATATATATTGGATCTTGATTGGTGGGCTTTAGATATATGATTATTTGTATTTTTAACCTGTACGATAGGACCTTTTCCAATGAATAAATCAGTGAGCATTTTAGCTTCTTGAAGAAAGCCACCTCCATTATTTCTTAAGTCAAGAATAATTCCGTCCACATTTTTTTTAAAATGTAGATCGTTTATAAGTCGAACAACATCTTTTGTAGTACTTTTAAAATCTGGCTCATTATTATAAAGGGCCTCAACATCAAGATAAAATGCTGGTATTTCTATAACTCCAAATTTGTGAGAATTCTTCCCGCTTACTACATCAATAACGCCTGATTTTGCTGCTTGTTCCTCGAGTTTAACCTTATCTCTAATAAGCTCTATTATTTGCGTGTTCCCTGCCAAATCTGTCCTAGATGGAATTATTTCTAGTTTTACGAGGCTATCCTTTTCCCCTCTAATTAGCTCAACTACGTCATCAAGTTGCCACCCGACAACATCAACGAAGTCAGCATCGTTTTGAGCAACACTAATAATCTTGTCACCTGTTTTTAATATGCCCTGTTTTTCAGCAGGCCCACCCTTTATTATACTTACAATCGATGTATATTCGCCGTCCAACTCTAGAACAGCACCAATACCTGTTAGTGACAAGGACATAGAAATACGGAAATTTTCCATTGATTTTGGTGACAAATAACTAGTATGTGGATCAAACATTCCCGTTAAAGCAGACATATAAATTTGAAATACATCCTCACTATCATTTTGATTCAAGCGTTTTTTTTGATTTTTATATCTTTTTATTAATAACTCCCTAGCTGCTTTAGGCTCCTTGTCATTTAATATCAATCTGAGATAGGCTTCTTTCATTTTTTTTCGCCAGTGAAGGTCAGAACTTTTTTTTGTCAACTGCCATTTTGCTTTCTCAATATCTAGAGTAATAATTTCATTTTTTGTAAGGTCAAATTCGAAGTCACTTTCAAGCAAATTTATATTAACTTGCAGTTGATCTATTACTCTACTTTTGAAGCGATTAAATATTGAAAAGCCTACACTAAGATCTTTCTTTAGCAGCATATCATCAAGCATGTATTCCCACTTTTTAAATTCATCGATATCTTTTTGGATAAAATAGCTTTTTGTTGGATCTAATACTTCTAAATACTCTGAGAGGAATTTTTTTGAGAATTGATCGTTCACTTTCTGTTTTTTAAAATGATGAGTAGTGAGCTTTCTGAGTATTTCTGAAGAGGTCTCTGCTTGATTTGTACTGAAAGTTAGGTAGTCTGACGCACTAATTTTTTCCTGGTCAGCGTGGGCAACAATGCAAAGCATTAGAAATTGGGTTAAAAAAATCAGTCGCAGGTTTATTGTCATTATCCACCGTATCTAAATTATCAACTTCTCTTATAAGTGTAACAATTTAACATCTTGAATGTCCCATAAAATACAAAATATAAAAATATTTTATTATGCCTAATTTAAGTTGGAAAAATAGAGAGTGGTGTGATCAAAATGAATTACCAATGAGAATGCTTTTTATTTCCAATATGCTTATAATTTCCAATGATTAATATTTCTAACCAGATGAATTTCTTTTATCTACCTACAATGGATTAATACACATGAGCAAAAAAACACGTCCAGCAGCTCTTATAACCGGCGGTGCTATAAGATTAGGTTTAGCTTTTTCAAGATATTTAGCGAGCATAGGTTACAATATTGCGCTTCACTATAATGGCTCTGCTAAAGAGGCCAGTTCAGCAAAAAAAACAATTGAAAAACTTGGTGTTTCGTGTACCCTTTTTCAAGCTGATTTAACTTCAGTAGACCCTACCTCACTTATATCCGAGGTAGTCGACAAATACCCCAATACCTCAGTTTTGGTAAATAGCGCTTCTGTATATGATGCGGCAAGTATTGCAAATACCAATTTTGAGATACTTAAGAGGCAATTTACAGTAAATATCTTCGCACCCTTCATGTTGACTAAAGCTTTCGCTGAGTTTTGCTCTGAAAATGCTGATATAAAAGGGCAGGTGATAAATATTTTAGATAATAAAATTGCCTTTCAGCAGTTTAGCTACGCTGCATATTTGTTATCAAAAAAATCACTTGCTGATTTCACACGCATCGCTGCTATTGAGTACGCACCAAATATCCGAATAAATGCTATAGCACCGGGTGTAATTTTACCTGGGGATCAAAGAACGTCAGACTACTTGGCATGGAGAGTTGAGGGCATTCCTTTGAAAACGCAAGGGGAGGTAGAGCACTTAATTAAAGCTATGCAATACATAATAAATAATGATTTTATTACGGGGCAAATATTGGTCGTCGATGGAGGGGAGGGGATTAATCATCAGGGACAAAATGCTGAACAATTTGATGGTGAGAGTGACCAATGCACATAAATAATGAAGAAAAAAATCATGTGATTATCTCTGTGGGTTCAAATATCGACCCTTTGCCTAACATTAAAAAATCACAAGAAATTTTGTCTCTAGAGACGACTTTTATTTTAGCTGCAGATTCAATCGAGACGACACCAGTAGGATATTTGAATCAAGCAAATTTTTTTAATACAGCCTTCTTTGTCTCTACCAATCTACCATATGAAGACTTTAACTTATCTCTTAAGACTATAGAAAACACCATGGGTCGAAAGAGAGGGCCGATTAAAGCGGGCCCAAGAATAATCGATCTAGATATTATTATATGGAACGAATATATTATAACCGAGGACTATTATAATTTTGAGTATGTATCCATCCCTGTAAATCAAATCATAAATGATATGAGCCTAGTTATAAATCGTATAAGAAAAAATAGTAAATAAATATTTTTAATTACTTAAATCTATTTTCAATATATTAAATTTACTCAAATTTTGTTAAGACCTTACGTTTTCTTTGATTTATCTTCCTAAATAAGTGAAATTTTATCTTACTCGCTTATAATGCGGCACATACTAAATTAACTTTTAATGGAGATATGTCGTGAAGGAACCTGTTCGTATTGCTGTAACTGGAGCAGCTGGTCAAATTAGCTACTCCTTACTTTTTCGAATTGCTTCTGGTCAAATGTTGGGTACAGATCAACCTGTAATTCTTCAAATGTTAGAAATAACCCCAGCACTAGAAGCTCTTAGGGGTGTCGCTATGGAGTTAGATGATTGTGCTTTCCCACAACTTTCGGGTATGGTCTGCACTGATGATCCTAATATCGCTTTCAAAGACGCTGATTATGCACTTTTGGTGGGTGCGCGACCAAGAGGCCCCGGAATGGAAAGAAAAGACTTACTTGAAGCAAATGCTGCAATTTTTTCTGTGCAAGGTAAAGCTATAAATCAAAATGCATCTAGTGACATTAAAGTATTAGTAGTAGGAAACCCGGCAAATACAAATGCACTTATTGCACAAAGAAACGCGCCTAATATAAACCCACGTCAATTTACTGCAATGATGCGTCTAGATCATAATCGAGCTAAGATACAAATTGCTCAAAAAACAGATAAAAAGATCAATGATATTTGTCGAATGTCAGTTTGGGGTAACCATTCAGCTACACAGTATCCTGATATATATCACTGTAGTATATCTAAAGAAACTGCAACGTCTTTGATAAAACAGGAATGGTATGAAGAAAATTTTATCCCGACTGTTCAACAAAGAGGTGCAGCTATAATTAAAGCTCGAGGTGCTTCATCTGCAGCATCAGCTGCAAATGCCGCAATTGATCATATGCGTGACTGGGCGCTTGGCACTACTACTGATGATTGGGTAAGTATGGGGGTATATAGTGATGGCAGTTATGGTATTACCGAAGGATTAATTTACTCATTTCCCTGTGTCTGCAAGGACGGAGACTGGAAGATTGTAAGTAATCTTGAGATTAATGAGTTTTCAAGAAAAAAAATGACTACGACAGAAAAAGAATTAATTGAGGAAAGAGATGCCGTAAAACATTTACTTCCATAATTATTCTAAAGTTATTTTTTTATAAAACTAGCTTTATGGTTATAAGAAAACTTTTTATAACTATAATAATTTTTTA
>NYXF01000072.1 GCA_002685455.1 Porticoccus sp.
TCATGAAAGAGGAAGTTAGGCTAGTTCCTTCAGTAGATTTTTGACCCCAGCCCATAAAACTATCTCCGATTATCAACCACCCAGATAGGTTAAGTCCTATGATTACAAACAAATATATTATAAATCCAACAAATATTGGTGATTGCAGCTGAAAACCCCAACCCAGACTTGCGCCTGTATTTCTGAGAACAACAAGAAGTAACCCAATGGCGATAAAGCTCAATAATATTCCTGCAGTATAAGCTAACCCATGAAAATATTTATTATCGTTAGATGAATTTATGGCCACAAGGTTAAATATTTTAATAGATAAAATTGGAAAAACGCATGGCATAAGATTGAGGATCAATCCCCCTAAAAAAGCAAATAATAGTACTACTGAGAAAGATAGTTTTTTTTCGCCATCGGAGTTGAATTTATCGTTCAATCCACCATAGTCGTCAATGGACCCATCTACATTTGATTTTTTTTTAAGTGATACTGAAGATTCGGTAGAATCAAAGAGAATAGTTTGACGTTGTACTGGATAACAGAGGCCAGCATCTGCGCATCCCTGTGATTCAACTGTGATTTTTTTTGTAAATCGATCTAGGGGAATAGAAAATTTTGTATGACCATAATAGACCTCTAAATTTTTCTTATAATATTCGTCATAAATTAATTGACCTTTATCATAGCTTGGTTTGTATGGAATTAAATCATCGTTATGATTAAATAAGTTAAAACTTTTCTTATAAAGGTAATAGCCTGGAGCGATAACCCAATGCAATACCAAGTGATCATCTTGAACTTCGGCACTAAGCTCAAAAGCCTCCTCTACGTTCAGAAATTCAGTACTCTCAAAAAATCCTGATTTAACAGAATTTGGCTCGTACGCTTCCACTGGAATGCTAGAAATAAAAATGGAAATAGCTGTTAAAAATAACATTTGTCGACAATTCATGTATGATAATTCTTTAAGCACGCAATTACTCGTAGATCCATTAGTTTATTAAAAAATTATAAATATCTTATACGATATAAGAAAGAAGTATCCCTAAAGTTAGATGATATAAAGTATAAAAAATCTTCTCTGAGGTTTTTTAATACAAAATATAGCCAAAAACATACCACATTAAATTAGTGTAACAATATGTCGCATTTGTATAGTCCAAAAAAAGTTTATTATTATTAATTAAATTAGCTTCAAAAAATAGCCTCTAATAAAAAAGATATAATTTAAAAAAAGGGAAAAAAATGATTAAACAACTAATTAAAAAATACTTTTTAATTACAGCAGCTTGTTTTTTGTTGTGGCCCCTTGTAGCAATAGCTGAAAGTCATCCCTCAGATATTTGGATATCTGAGGGATATATAAGACAAATGCCACCTGGACAAAATATAACCGCCGCATTCATGACCTTAAAAAATTTAACACCGAACTTGTGTAGATTAGTTGGAGCTTCTTCAGATATTGCTAAGAAAACTGAAATCCATAATCATTTTAAAAATAAAGATGTGATGTCCATGCGCCCTGTTAAAAGTATAAATATTCCTGCAGGTGAAATTGTCTCTTTAAAGCCCGGTGGATATCACTTGATGATGTTTGGTTTAAATCAAGAGTTAAAAGAAAATCAATATCATCAAATCACGCTTAATTTCACAGGCTGCTCAAACATATCTTTCAATGCACCCGTGAGGAGTGTACGCCAACATCATCATTAAATTAGCAAGTATCTTTTTTATGTAAGGATTTCTTTACTTCAAGATATTGATTTGAGTTCAATCTCGGACCCCCTTGACTTACCACATATGAGGCCGCCAAAGCAGCGAAATCTCCTGCAACTTTGAAGTCAAACTCTTGCGTAATTGCGTATAAAAATGAACCTGCGAATATATCACCAGCGCCATTTGTATTTATTGCGTTAGTTTCATAAGCTTTTATATAAAATTGATTTTTGCCATCGAAAACTAGCGCACCCTTTTTACCCAAAGTAACAACATACGCAGTAGCATGTTTTTTCAGTAACTGCAGTGATCCATTTAAATCAGCAGCCCCTGTCCAACCCAAAGCTTCCGCCTCATTACAAAATAATAGGTCTACCTTCTCACCTATTATTTCTTGCAGGCCGTTTTTAAAAAAAGAAACTATAGCGGGATCAGACAATGTAATTGCAACCTTCACACTATTATCTTCTGCTATTTGGCGCGCTCTTATAGCAGCTTGTTTTCCTTGGTCAGTTGATACAAGATAGCCTTCAATATACAAATATTGGGATTTTCTAATTGTCTCTGGGCAAAGATCCTTTTCCGAGAAGTCTGCACTCACCCCTAGGTTGGTGATCATTGAGCGCTCAGCGTCTGGAGTAATTAAGACCAAACATTTACCAGTAGTTGCCCCAAAGGTAATATTTTTATTGAACTTGACTCCAGAACTTTTTAGGTCATTCAAGTAAAATTTTCCGTTATCGTCATCTGAAACTCTACAAGAAAAAAAAGATGCCCCACCAAATTCACTCACAGCAATAACACTATTTGCAGCGGAACCACCACTTGCACGATACGATTTTCTTACTTTAGATTGTAAATAATATGTGAGTTTATTTTGACAAGTCTCGTCTGCAAGTGACATTAACCCTTTTTCTACTTTAAGTTTCTTTAGATCCTCGTCTAATACTTCGATTTCAGTATCAAGAAGTGCTGCACCTATACCGTAGACATTATATTTGAACATACTATAGATTCGTTTTTTAGTTTAAACATATTATGCACCCTAAGCCGAGTAACTTGAAGCATAAGCAACATTGAGGAATAAATTTGATAGCTATCATATAAAAGATGCCATTATTTAATTAGTAATATCAATCTATAGCTTTTGTTATTAGCTATAATTTTTGTCTGTAGAAATTTATTAGTATATTTTTCAATTGGAACAAAACAGTTTACAACAAACAGAGCCATCCCTCCTTTTCTCAACCGATCGTAACTACTGTTCACAAATTTCTTAGAAAGCTGTTTATCAGTCTCAAAACCCCTATGGAAAGGGGGGTTGCATATTATTGCGTCAAATAATTTATTCATATTATGAGCACAATCGTCTGCTATAACTTCACCATTAATATTTAGTTTTAAAAAGTTTTCTGTGCAGGCACTAATAGCTGCAGCATTATTATCTGTAGCAGTAATTTTGGCTTTAGTATAACTATTAGCTCGAATAGATAAATATCCATACCCGCAACCCAGATCTAAAATATCTTTCAGCTTCCTATTAAACAAAGATAAAAAATCCGGAATAAAATCACCCAAGAACTTACTTCCATTATCTATCTTTTCCCACCCGAAAATCCCAGGCTTACTAATTAATTTATGATCAAGATAAGGAATACAGTTTCTTAGACTCAAATAATTATTATCATCAGCTTCAATTTTAGGAGTACACTTATTTTTTTGATCAGATCTTCTAATAGACGCTAAATAAATAGAACGATTTTTATTTATATTCTTAGGAGAATTAAAAGATTTTGCAGCTGTTTCGGCATAAGATTTGATCCCATCATTTTTTTCACCGCATAAAATTAGCTGCCCACCCTTACAAAGCAATCTTTCAGCATTGTTGATAATGAAGTGCGTTGCAGCTTTTTCTTTAGATACCCTAAAAAATATTTGAGTAAAATTATTATCTGGAAAAATTGATAAATCAAAATCTTTAAAATAAACATTTAGTTTTTTAGTTTTTAGCTGTTCATATATATCAAAACGGTTAGTTAGAACGACAATTTCTTCAGTTGACAAAAGTTCCATGTCCTTATTTTTAATATTTTCATCAATTATAAATAGTTTCTTTCCGTTGATATTATGGGACATCTTTACCATCAAATCGAAATGCATACCTTCTTCCTATGATCCCTTAACTTTTTGCTTAAATATCTATATATTTCATTTTCTTCATGCGAGAGGGGCAATCACTATTGTGAAATTTAATTACGCAGACTAATTATCTTCCAGTCGTGCTCAGAAGCTATTTCTTTTAACTTTGAACAAGGATCTACAGCCACTGGATTCTCGACTATTTTCAGCAAAGGTAAATCATTGATAGAATCACTATAAAAAGTACTACCCTTCAAATTTAGCTTAGATGTTTTCAGCCAGTCATTAAGTCTAGTAACTTTTCCTTGTCCGAAACTTGGTATACCAGATACTTTTCCAGTAAATATACCGTCATATTCCTCGAGTTCAGTAGCGATGATATTTTCTATGCCAAGCTTTTTGCATATGGGCTCTACGACAAAGTAATTTGTGGATGTAATTGCTATGAGCGTATCATTCTTGAACCTATGATTTTCTAATAACTCTTCAGCTTTTGGTAACCACATTGGCAGAATATACTTCGTCATAAATTCTTTATGTAGAACATCTAGGCCAGTCCTAGAAAACTCTCTAAATGGTGCCAATGAGAACTCTAAGTAAGAAAAAATATCTAGTTCCCCATTCTGATAATCTCTATAAAATTGATCATTTCTTTTTTTGAAGTAAGTTGGATCAACAATTTTCTTTGTAGCTAAGAATTCTCCCCAACTATAGTCGCTGTCACCAGCTATAAGGGTATTATCAAGATCAAACAGTGCTAATGACATTTTGAGCGCCTGTATTTTTTTCACTAATTTTCGTATTGTGTAGCTTAACGATAGATTGACTTGTCCTCAATAGGATACTTAATGTAATTTGCATGTTAGAGTAGGTAATTGAATTATTTGACATATTACGTATTTGTATGGCTTTTGCCTTATAAATCTTTAACTGAGAGATTGTGTTGTGGTTGATAAAGATGGTTTTCGCTCCAACGTTGGGATGATTGTTTCTGACGGTATGGGTAAATTGCTCTGGACAAAGCGTATAAAACAAAATGCATGGCAATTTCCACAGGGAGGAATTGATGAGGGGGAGTCTATAGAAGCAGCCCTTCATCGTGAACTTTATGAGGAGATAGGTCTTGAAGCAGATGATGTTGATATTTTGGCCTGTACAAAAGGTTGGTTGCGTTATCGCTTGCCTGAAAACATGCAACGTAAAAATACCGGCTCTTTATTTGTTGGCCAAAAACAAAAATGGTTTTACTTAAAACTTTTGGCCGATGAAAAAAAAATATCTTTTGACCAAAGTCTTCACCCGGAATTTGATGATTGGGCATGGGTTAACTATTGGTATCCCGCTAATCAAGTTATAGAATTTAAGAGAAACGTTTATCATAGAGCTTTGAGAGAATTTTCTATACTTCAGTCTAATATCGAAAGAACAGCTGAATCATATCTAACCGCTGCAAAATAACATGTCTATGCTTGAATCACTCAGAAGAATCGTACAGGAAGCTAACGCAGCTAAAAATTTTAGTGAAGTTCTCAGTGTGATTGTCCGGCAAGTTAAAAAATCTATGAATACCTCAGTTTGCTCGGTTTATCTTTATGATCTTATAAATGATAGCTATGTTCTTATGGCAACAGATGGTCTAAATGAAAAGGCTATAGGTAAAGTAAATTTGTCGCCTGATGAGGGGTTAGTTGGTTTAGTTGCAACCCGTGCCGAGCCGATTAACCTTGAAGAGGCGTCTGCTCACCCTAATTTTTCTTTTCATCCAAGTACTAATGAGGAATTATTTCATTCTTTCTTAGGTTCCCCAATTATTCATCAACGTGAGGTTCTCGGCGTTCTTGTTGTACAAGATGAAAGTCCGCGCCGATACGATGAAAGTGAGGAGTCATTCCTTATAACAGTCGCTGCACAATTATCTGGTGTAATAGCTCACGCTGATGCAGTAGGTGAGCTACACCACTCTCTCTATCCACAAGATAAATCTTTCAGTGAACGAATTTATTCTGGAATAGCTAGTGCACCAGGAATTGCCATTGGTAATATTTTGGTAATGAACCCTAATACTTCACTTAAAGCAGTACCAATGAAAGATGCGAATTCAATTGATGATGAGCTTGCCCAATTCAGAAAAGCGATGAGTCTAGTAAAAAGTGATATGCGTGCGCTAGATAAAAGTATGGTTGGCATATTAAGTGATCAAGAGCGGGCATTGTTTGATGCCTATGTTTGTATGCTAGATGATCAGGCTTTAGGTGGAGAAGTAATAGTGCTTATTAACGAACATGGCCTCAGCGCTCAAAGTGCATGGGCCCAGGTAATTTTGAACCATATTAATATGTTTGAGAGCATGACAGACTCTTATCTTCGTGAGAGGGCCTCTGATATAGAAGACTTGGGCCGCAGAGTGTTATCTTATTTGCAAACCGCCGAGCCCAGCTACAAAGAATTTCCAAGTAATATTATTCTGGTTGGTGAAGAGCTATCAGCAGCATCTTTTGCGAGTGTTCCAATCGAAAAAATTGTTGCCATAGCTTCTGTTAAAGGCTCAAGGAACTCGCATCTTGCGATATTAGGTCGCGCTATTGGGATTCCAACAGTTATGGGGGCAGTTAATTTACCCTGGAGTAATCTCGATGGGAATGAGGCCATAGTAGACGGCCATAGTGGGAATGTTATCGTTAGTCCTAGTGCTGATTTACGAAAAACCTATCAGGAGCAAGTTTCAGAAGAAAAGCTGCTGGCAGAAAGTCTTGAAAAGCTTGCCGATGAGCCCTGTGAGACCTCGGATAAACATAAAGTTTCTCTTTGGGTAAATACAGGTTTACAAATAGATTCTATGCTTTCTCTTGATAGGGGGGCTGAAGGAGTAGGGCTATACCGAAGTGAGATCCCATTTTTAATGTTGGATCGTTTTCCGTCCGAGGAAGAACAACGAAAATTTTATCGAGAACAATTAGAAACTTTTTCTCCTAGACCAGTAACTATGAGGACATTAGATATTGGTGGAGATAAAGATCTACCATATTTTCCAATTGAAGAAGATAATCCATTTCTTGGCTGGAGAGGAATAAGGGTGTGTCTTGATCACCCAGAAATTTTTCTGGTTCAGCTCAGGGCAATGCTCAAAGCAAGCGAGGGTCTAGATAATCTGAGTTTATTATTGCCTATGATATCTAGCCTATCGGAGTTGGAAGGCTCATTGAGCTTAATAGATCAAGTATACAACGAGCTGACTAAAGAAGAAGGTTATAACCTTGAAAAACCATGGGTGGGTGCAATGATAGAGGTACCGGCTGCTGTTTACCAGATAAGAGAATTTGCCCGTAAAGTAGATTTTCTTTCAGTTGGCACTAACGATTTAACACAGTACCTTTTGGCTGTTGATCGAAATAATTCGAGGGTTGCCAGCCTCTACGATGTTTATCATCCCAGTGTAATCAGGGCTTTATATATGATTGCTGATGGCGCAAAAGTAGAACAAACACCTATTAGTGTTTGTGGCGAGATGGCTGGTGACCCCATTGGGGCCGTTTTATTAATGGCTATTGGTTTTCCAGTTCTTTCAATGAGTGCGACTAGCTTATTAAGAGTTAAAGCAATGTTGCGACAAATTAGTCTGGTTGATGCAAGGAAGCTTCTCGAGGATGTTATGTTGATGTCAGATGCAGAATCTGTGAAAAAATATATGGAGGAAGCACTAAGTAAACATAATGTATCAGGCCTTTTTAATCCTAAGATCCGATATTAAATTCAGTTTGAGTCGTTCAATTTAAAAATTAACTAACCCTAAGATCTAGGCAATTGATTCGATATTTATAGCAGTAGTGTTACCATTATAATTTTTTTCAGATAAAGTTGCCTAATGCTTATTTACCCAGAAATTGATCCCATCATTTTTACCGTCGGTCCGTTAAACATTCATTGGTATGGATTAATGTATCTAATTGGATTTTTTGTGGCATGGAGAATTGGGATTGTAAAGTCGAAATCAATTGCATCTCCTGTATCTCGGAATGAAATCGAAGATATAATTATTTATAGCTCCTTTGGAGTAATCTTGGGCGGTCGATTTGGGTATGTAATTTTTTATAATTTTAAACAATGGATTTCAGATCCGCTTTGGTTATTTCGTATATGGGAAGGAGGCATGTCTTTTCATGGAGGCTTAATAGGTGTTTTGGTTGTAATCTGGATCTATAGTAGAAAATTAGATATATCTCTCTTGACTCTGGGAGACTGTGTGGCACCTCTTGTACCTATTGGGCTTGGGCTTGGTCGCCTTGGTAATTTTATAGGTCAAGAGCTTTGGGGTAGACCAACAAACTCTTGGGTAGGAATGATCTTTCCAAATGACCCGCAAAAATTGGTAAGACACCCATCACAGCTTTACGAACTTCTTTTAGAGGGAGTATTACTCTTTATCATTCTTATCATCGTTGCAAAAAAACCTCGATCAATAGGTTTTATAAGCGGTTTATTTTTAGCCCTTTATGGTATCTTTAGATTTATAGTCGAATTCTACCGAGAGCCCGATATCTCAATTGGTTTTGATCTTTTTGGTTGGATTACAAGAGGACAACTCTTGAGTATGCCAATGATAATTATTGGTTCTATAATTATTTTTTGGAGTTACTCTGTTACCAGCAAAGCTAGAACCTCAGTCGAGAAAGGAGGTAGTAATTAGTATGAAACAATATCTTGATTTAATGCAGCATGTGAAAGATAACGGCGTTCGCAAAAACGATCGAACAGGAACTGGCACAATTAGCACTTTTGGCTATCAGATGCGCTTCGATCTCGGTGAGGGCTTCCCTCTAGTTACCACAAAAAAAGTTCATTTGAGATCGATTATATATGAGTTGCTTTGGTTTATTCAGGGCGATACCAATATAAAGTTTTTGATTAAAAATGGTGTAAATATTTGGAATGACTGGCCATATCAAAGCTGGCTTAAGAGAACAAAACAGGATAAAAAATACAGTATGTATTCAAAAGCCTGGAAGAATAAAATGGGTGATTTCATCGAGTGTATAAAAAAAGATAAAAAATTCGCTGATCAATATGGTGACCTTGGGCCTGTTTATGGGCATCAGTGGAGAAACTTTGAAGGAGTTGATCAGTTAGAAGGACTCATCAAAGATATTAGCACATCTCCAGACTCTAGAAGATTGATTATCTCGGCTTGGAATCCGAAAGATATACCTATTATGGCAAAATCTGGTTTACCACCGTGCCATACATTATTTCAATTTTATGTAGCAAAGGGAAAGCTCTCTTGTCAGCTGTATCAAAGAAGTGCAGATGTTTTTTTGGGGGTACCTTTTAATATTGCGTCTTATGCATTGCTTACAATGATGATTGCACAAGTTGCAGGTTTAGAGCCAGGAGATTTTGTACATACTTTTGGCGATGCACACTTATATGTTAATCATCTAGAGCAGGTGGATCAGCAACTTAATCGAACCCCTCATGCACTGCCTGATATGAAAATCAACTCGTCAGTCACTAGCATTTTTGATTTTAAGTATGAAGATTTCCAGCTGACTAACTATAATCCTCATCCTACAATACCAGCAAGAGTAGCGGTATAATGACAAAGAAAATTAGGCTTTCACTAATTGTTGCAATGGCAAAAAATAGAACTATAGGAATCAAGAATAAGCTACCTTGGTCTTTACCGGAGGATTTGCAATACTTTAAATCCGTTACTATGAATAAATCTATTGTCATGGGTAGAAAAACTTTTGAATCTATTGGCAGACCATTACCAGGAAGATTAAATATCGTTATTACACGTAATACCAGCTGGTCTTTTGATGGAGTTTTGGTTGCCTCTTCTTTAAATCATGCGAGGGATTTGGCTGAAATGGCTCAAGATTACAAACCTGAAGTAATGATTATTGGAGGCTCTGAAATATATCATAGCGCTATAGAACAAGCAGATCGTTTATATATTACCAGAGTGCAAGATACATTTGAGGGAGACACTTTTTTTCCGATGTTTGATGAGAATGACTGGAGTGAGATTGGTCGTAAAAATCCTGAACAAAAATCAGATATACCATATTTTTTTCAAGTCTTAGAGAAACATAGTGATCAAAATTAGTTGAATATTATTAAGATTTAAACTTTTTGATTTTCTCCCTAAAATAATTTGAGAAGTATTGTATGACGATCATCTGCGTCAACGCTCTATAAATAGAGCTTAGTTTTAAGATCAAAATTTTTTATAGTCTTTTACAGAAGACTTTAGAATTTCTCTGAAAGTTATAGAGGGATTGGCGCTCTATAGGAAGATCATCAATCGAAGATTGCACGAAACCATTCTCTATGAACCAGTGGCTAGCTTTGATAGTTAGAGCAAATAGCCTATTAATTTTCATTGCATAGGCCTTTTTTTCTATAACCTCAAGGAGTTGTCGCGCATGACCTTGATCGATAAATTCGGGGTGCGTTACTATACATGCTATCTCTGCTGATTGAGAACCATCATGAGGGTATAATGCACAACAGCTAATAATAGGCCCTTCTGTATGCTCCAAAACAGTAAATCTTGTAATTTCTAGCTCTAATAATTCACGAGATCTTTTTACTAGGGCTCCGTTTTTTTCTTGAGGCTCAATTAGCTTCAGAAGACCGCCGATATCGTCAATAGTGGCCTGCCGCACTAGACCCACACTATTTTTTAAAACTAATGTACCATTTCCGTCCCTAGTGAAAAGCTCCTCTAGGAGAGCGCCATTGGAAATATAGCTTACTATATGGCTGCGACGCACATTTTTTTTACATGCTTCAGAGCAAGCTTTGAGGGCCTGCTTCTGGTTATGGTCAATCTGGGGGTCGTTAAGATACTCTTGAGCCTCATTAATTGATAGAGTTTTTAGTAGCTTTCCATCTAAACCACGAAGCCCCTCATTTTTATCAAATATAATCAATTTATCTACGTCCAAGCCTATCGCTGATTTAACGGCTAGATCTATGTAGTTGAGATTAAAAACCTCGCCTGAAGGGGAGTAGCCAATTGGAGACAATAAAACTATGGCATCATTCTCGAGTTGCTTAAGTATGCTCGAAGAGTCTATTCGGCGAATTTCGCCTGTGTACTGAAGATCAATTCCTCCTTTGATACCAGCAGGTTTGGCAGTAATAAAATTACCGCTCACAACTTTCATCTTTTTTCTACACATTACTGAGCTTGCTGCACCACTAGAAAGCATCGCCTCAATACTAATCTTAGTACTACCAACTAAATCTTTTATCAACGACATAGAAGAATGATCAATGATTACATTTGATATATCCTGGTTTTGATCATCTTTTAATTTTTTTAGTCGCTCGTTCTTTTCATAGTCAATACCATGTACAAGCACAAGTTTTATGCCCATACTTTGTAAAAGTGTAATATCCAGAATTATATTATTAAAGTTTTCATGGCTCATCGCCTCCCCACTAAAAGCTAGTAGAAAAGTTTTACCCCTATGGTTATTAATGTAGGGTGATGTATCCCTAAAAAATTTTACGTATTCACCGATTTTGTTTTTTTTATTTGACGTCATGACTAGCTCTTGATTTTCAAGTTATCTTAACTGGCAACATTATAGGTAACGCTGATCGCAAAACATAGGCTCTTATGAAACTTAATATTGAATTAACAGATTTAGCGATCATCGTTTTACTTTATAGATTTTTAAAAGCATGGAGCTGAAAAGGCAACAAACAAATATAAAAAATATATATATAAATCTTTTTCATTAGGCTTTATCTTTATTATGCCTATATTTGGAGGCTATAATTGTTAAACTAAACGTATAGTAAACATATATAATTTTTTAAATATTTATTTAGGAGTATGCGATGTCATTTGCCGATAGAGACGGCTGGATTTGGTTTGATGGCGAAATGGTTCCTTGGCGCGAAGCAAAAGTGCATGTCTTGACCCATACGCTTCATTATGGCCTTGGAGTTTTTGAAGGTGTACGAGCATATGATACTGATGAAGAGGGCGCAGCTATTTTTCGTCTACATGATCACACTGACCGTCTGTATCGCTCGGCGAAGATCTTGAATATTGATATACCTTTCAGTAAAGGACAAATCAATGAGGCTCAAAAATCTGTTGTTCGTGATAATAAATTAAAAGAAGCTTATTTGAGGCCTATGGTCTTCTTAGGATCTGAGGGAATGGGGCTTCGTGCAGAGGGCTTAAAGGTACACGCTATTGTTGCAGCTTGGGACTGGCCATCATATATGTCACCTGAAGCTCTAATGCATGGGATAAAAGTTCGCACCTCCTCTTATACTAGACATCATCCTAATATTACGATGACTAAAGCAAAAGCAAATGGGAATTATATAAACTCGATGTTAGCTTTAAGGGAGGCTTTGGAATGTGGATGTGAGGAAGCTCTTATGCTTGATGTTGATGGTTTCATTGCAGAAGGGAGTGGTGAGAATGTCTTCATAGTAAGAGACGGGGTTGTTTATACACCGGAACTAAGTGCTTGTCTTGATGGCATTACACGAAAAACTGTAATAGAGTTAGCTAAAAAAGCTGGATATGAAATTGTTGAAAAGCGTATTTCACGTGATGAAGTTTATGTTGCAGACGAGGCATTTTTTACTGGAACAGCGGCGGAAGTTTTACCAATTAGTGAATTAGATGGAAGAATTTTGGGCGCCGGCTCTAGAGGTCCGTTCACTGAATTAATGCAAACACAGTACTTTGATTTAGTTCGAGGAAAGTTACCTGAATATTCTAACTGGCTTGCACCCGTAGCAAAATGAAATCTGTAATTTCTTATAGAGCCAACAATAGCTTATAAAAATATGGCATCTGAAAAGAAAGTAGTAGAAAGAAAAATTCTAGTCATAGGACCCTCATGGGTGGGCGATATGGTGATGGCTCAATCGTTATTCATTTTGCTTAAAAGCCAAGATAAAGATGTAATTATAGATGTTTTGGCCCCCAATTGGAGTCAACCAATAATAAGTCGTATGCCTGAGGTTCGACGTTCAATTGATATGCCCATTGGCCATGGAAGCTTGAACTGGAAACTCAGACGTGAAATTGGAATCAAGCTACGTATAGAAAAATATAATCAGGCAATAATTTTACCTAATTCTTTGAAATCAGCGCTTATTCCTTGGTTTGCAAAAATTAAATGCAGAACTGGTTGGACGGGGGAGATGCGCTTTGGGCTGATAAATGATATCAGAGGTTTGAAAAAAAAATCTTTCCCATTAATGGTTCAACGGTTCGCTGCACTTGCTTTAACTAAGGGTACAATTCTACCAAAATCGATAGCACCCCCATTACTAAAAGTTGATAAAGATAATGCAAAAAATCTCATTGATAAGTTGGAATTAAATAGTGATCGCAAGATTTTAATATTATGTCCAGGTGCAGAATTCGGCCCCTCCAAACAATGGCCGTCAAAATACTATGCTGAAGTTGCAGCAAATAGGATATCTGAAGGATGGCAAGTTTGGTTACTAGGATCTGAAAAAGATAAACTAGTGGGCCAAGAAATTATTAAATATTTGTCAAAAAATGATACAAATTGGTGTCATAATCTTGCTGGTTTGACGCAGCTTGACGAAGCAATTGATCTTTTGTCCCTAGCTGATATTGTGATTACTAATGATTCTGGATTAATGCATATATCTGCAGCCATTAATGTGCCACTGATTGTTTTATATGGATCTACCTCACCAGACTTTACACCACCACTGAATAGCGAGGCTTCTATTCTCTCAATCCCAGTAGAGTGTGGCCCTTGTTTCAAAAGAGAGTGCCCGATTAATAGTATGAAATGTCTAGATGACTTATCTCCAGCTTCAGTGATCTCCGAATTGCTAAAACAAGTAGGTAATTGATGAAAAGAGTATTGATAATAAAAACCTCTTCTCTAGGAGATATTGTTCACACCCTTCCCGCAATAAACGATGCTAGTCTTGCCATTCCAGACATTAAATTTGATTGGATTATCGAGGAAAATTTTTCCGAAATACCTACTTTAAACGACCAGATAGATCAAATTATTCCAGTTTCTATAAGGAAGTGGCGTAAAAATTTACTTAAATTTCGAACTTCAAAAGATTTTTCGGAACTAAAAAGAAAGCTTAGTTTACACCACTACGATGCTATAATAGATGCACAGGGTTTGCTTAAAAGCGCGTGGCTAGCATCGAAAGCAGTTGGAAATCGATATGGTTTCGATTGGGCCTCAGCAAGAGAGCCTTTAGCATCAATTTTTTATCATCGTCGGATTAATGTACCCAAAGATATTCATGCGGTTGAACGAATACGTATTTTATTCTCAAAGTCATTAGGTTATGTGCTTAATTCAAGTGAAGGAAATTTTAACCTCACTTACGATCAAGGAAATGATAAGTATGTCATATTAATGCATGGAACTACTTGGTTCTCCAAGCATTGGCCAGAAGAATCCTGGATAAAATTAAGCTGTTTGCTCTCAAAGTCCGATTATAAGGTTGTTTTGCTATGGGGCAACGATCAAGAAAAGGCACGCGCAGAGAGAATCGCAAAAAATTCGGAAGCAAACGTTCTTCCGAAAATGAAATTAACTGATATAGTTTCACTCATAGCGAAAGCCACAGGCTGTATATCAGTTGACACTGGCTTAGGACATCTTTCTTCTGCTATGGGTAAACCAACACTAGGCATTTATGGTCCGACAAATCCAGTTCTCACTGGTTTATATGGTTCTCGTCGTCAAAACTTTCTGTCTGATTTTCCTTGTTTATGTATGTCAAAAAAATGCCCATTTTCATTAAGAGAAGATCGATCATGCCGAGGTTTTGAAGAGCTTACTGCAGATATAATCTACGATAAATTTATAAAGTTAGTAGGAGATGAAGGTGTATCTAATGGTTTCGAGTACCCTAAAAATAAGGAGAAAGATAAATAAATGAATTTAGCATTTTGCTTGTATAAGTACTTCCCATTTGGTGGTATGCAAAGAAATTTTCTTAAAATTGCTGAGGAGTGCTCAAAACGTGGACACAAGGTTACTGTATATACTCTATCTTGGGAGGGTGAAAAACCTGATTTTTTAAAAATCGTCATCGTAAAAACAAAAGCTCTCAGAAATATAAAAAAATATCAATTTTTTTCTAGCTGGCTTAACAATAATTTAAAATACGAATCTACAGACTTAGTTTTAGGTTTCAATAAAATGCCTGGTCTTGATATATATTATTGTGGTGATCCTTGTTATGAATATAAATCAAAAAAATTACGTCCTTGGTGGTACCGGTTTACACTCCGATATAAACATTTCTCGGAGTTTGAGAGGGCTGTTTTCGAAGAAGGAGCCAAAGTATATATCCTAATGTTTTCGCCTATACAAAAGCGAATATTTCGGGATCTTTATAACACAAATCGATCTTTTATAAACATGCTTCCCCCAGGTATAAGTAGAGACCGATGCGCTCCAATTAACTCCACTGAGATTCGTAAATCGTTCAGGAAAGAATTTAAATTAGAAAGCAGCGATATTTTACTTTTGCAAATAGGCTCAGGTTTTCGTACAAAAGGGTTAGATAGAAGCCTGCTTGCTATCGCAGCTTTGCCGATTAAATTAAGGGGCAACATAAAGTTTTTTGTTATTGGTCAGGATGATCCTAAAAAATATGTTTCTCAGGCACAAAAATTGAATATATCCGATAAGGTAACTTTCTTTTCTGGACGAGACGATATTCCAAGATTTTTGCAGGGGTCGGATATTTTATTGCATCCCTCCTATGCTGAAAATACTGGGGGAGTGATATTGGAGGCTATGGCTGCTGGCCTCCCTTCAATTGTGACAGACGTATGTGGATATGCACATTATGTGAAGGAAGCCCGAGCAGGCATTCTTTTAGGGTCCCCCTACTTACAAAAAACCTTTAATGATAGTTTGGAGAAAATATTGTTAGCTGATAAGTTAGAATTACGAAAAAACGGAATTAACTTCTCAAAAACTGCAGATATTTATGATATGCCTTTGAAAGCAGCAGATATAATTGATCAGATAATAAAAGAAAAATGGTTAAAGAAAAATTGGAAGGATAAAGTTGAATGAAATTATTTTTGACCGACCCCTTTGCAAAAAAATGGGAAAACTTGGACCCCTTTAAAGAAGTACTTACCCTCACTGGTAAAATTTATCGAGATATGGGCGATCGCTGCACAAAACGAATAGAGCTTGATGGTTCTGTTTATTTCGTAAAGATACATACAGGCGTCGGCTGGATAGAGATTTTTAAAAACTTACTTTGTTTAAAAAAACCTATTATTGGAGCTAAAAACGAATATGAGGCTATTAGCAAATTAAATGAATTAAATATAAATACTATGATTGTCAGAGCATATGGCTCAAATGGGTGGAATCCAGCTACAAAGAAATCATTTATAATCACTGAAGCGCTCGAACCGTCGGTTCCCCTAGACGAGCTATGCAGCCCAAGTACACTAAAAAATATCGGCGTTCTTCAGAGGAGAAAATTAGTTAAAAGGATTGCAGAAATTACAAGGGTCATGCACGAGAACGGATTAAATCACCGGGATTATTATCTGTGCCATTTTTTGATTGAGGACACAAATAAAAGTCAAAAGTTTTTTTCTATTGAACAAACCATCTCACTAATTGATTTGCATCGTATGCAAATTAGGAAACGAACGCCAAGAAGATGGAAACATAAAGATCTATCAGCTCTTTACTACTCAGCTGTTAATTCAGGGTTTAACCAAAGAGACGCTTTTTGCTTTATGCGGGAGTATAAGAGGGGATTTTTAAAACAGATATTAAATGATGACCCTAGTTTTTGGGAGTCTGTTAAACTTGAAGCAAAAAATCTTCATCATAAGGGCGTAAGAAAAGGCTATCATTCATGAACAATCCCGTTAAACTTTATTTGAATATGTTTATAGTGCCTAACACAGAGAGATGCCTGAGTAATGCCTGAGTTATTATCGCTAAAACAACTTAAAGCAATGAATGAACCGTTGCATGAGCTTTTTGAGTTAGAGGTTCCCGGGAGAGAACGTCTCGTGTGTAAAGAAATTTTTCGCCATCTCCCCGGAAAGCGCATAGCTTTTCGCTCAATATGGGGTGGCGCTGAAGTGTTGGTTAAGCTTTTCTTTAGAAAGAAAGATCTTGATATGGAGCAGGTAGGCTTGAGAGCTATACAAGACTCGGGAGTACCTTGCCCAAAAAAAATATGGGGGATGGTTGATAATGAAGGGGGCTACTTTATTGCGACTGAATTCCTGAAAGATTCCAAAACTTTGTCAAGCTGTTACCAAACCTTCACAAAGAAAAAATTAATACCAATCATAAATGATGCAGTAAAATTCATAGGATTACTTCATACAAATGGTTGGATACAAAAAGACGTGCACCTTGATAATTTCCTTATCAGTCAAGATAAAATTTATATGATTGACGGAGGCGGCATAGGAAGCTTAAAGAATCCAATAGAAAATCTAGCCTTATTTTTCGCACAAATGACCCCTGATTACGATGATATGGTAACAAAAGTTATTTTTTCTTATGGGCGTGATTTACCTGAAATCCAAGATTTTATAGTCAAGATTAGGAATATGAGGGAGCTCCGTATCAAGCATTTCATAACTAAAAGCATGAGATCATGTACCCAATTTAAAGTAATAAAAACAAATGACTTTTTTATCGCTGTAAAGAGGAAATTTTTAACTGAAAAGTTAAGCCAGTTGATCAATGAACCAGAGGTTGCTATTGGTCAATCTAGATTTTTAAAACGCGGTAACAGTGCTACCGTTGTTAAAGTTCAAAACAATGATTTTGATTTAATCATTAAGCGTTACAATATAAAAGATTTTCGGCATAGAGTAAGCCGTTGTTGGAGGCCCAGTAGAGCCAGTATTTCTTGGCAGGGAGCACATAGATTGACACTTCTTGGAATTGCAACTCCGCAACCCGTAGCTATAAGAGAAAATAGAAACGGCAGACTTCGCCAGGAGGCATATTTAATTACTGAATTTTTAGATGGTAAAAATCTTCAAAGGTGGGTTCTCGCTTTGAGTACAGGCCAAATACCCTCATGGTTAGGTAAAGAAATTTTCCGTATTTTTGACACGTTCTTGAATAGTAAAGTAAGTCATGGAGATATGAAGGCATCAAATCTTATTGT
Source organism: Porticoccus sp. (assembly GCA_002685455.1). The sequence goes on from NYXF01000072.1 coordinate 18,022, forward strand.
TTTTGGAAAAACTCTTTTCATAATTGACCTAGATACACTTCAATGGCATAGCTCGGAAGAATCTTTGAACCAGGCCATTACTAGAGACATTGAGAGGTTTATGGAGAACTGGCAAGGCAGCACTTGGGTATATTTTAGAGATATTTTAAAGCCACTTGCAAATAAACTTAATATCACTTTAAAAAATAAAAAGGTCTAACTGTGTCTATTATTGTTCTTGGTATTTCTGGTGCACTCAATCATGATGCTTCAGCAGCTTTATATATTGATGAGAAACTAGTTGCTGCCGCTGAAGAAGAACGCTTTATTCGTTCCAAGCATGCTAAGGGAAAAATGCCATTTCACGCAGCGAAATTTTGCCTCGAGTTTGCAAATATTGACCCAAAATCAGTTGATATAGTTGCTATTCCTTTTGCGCCTATTTCATTTTTCTCTGAAGCTCGTTGGCATTATATTAAAAGATATTGGTATGCACCTGATAGAGCTCTAGATGTTTTATTAAACGGAAACAGACGCTACCGACGTTATAGGAATAGAGTTTTTCGTTTGTTAAAAGACTTAGGTATTGATCCAAAAAAAATTGAATTTGAACCTGTCGAGCACCATTTGGCACACGCATCTAGTGCCTATCATCTGAGTGGATTTACAGAAAAAACAGCAATTATGGGAGTGGATGGTAAAGGTGAATATGCAACTACTTTTTTTGGTTATGGAGAAAATGGAAAAATACATAAGATAAAAGAGTTCTATGACCCTGATTCGCTTGGAGGCCTCTACGGTGCAATTACTGAATACCTAGGTTTTGAAATGTTAGATGGTGAATATAAAGTAATGGGAATGGCTCCATATGGCAATCCCTCAAAGTATGACTTTTCGAGACTAATTAAATTTGATGGCAAAAATTTTGAAATTAATACTCAGTTCGTCAATACAGTTGGGTTGAGACGCTATAAAAAAAATGGGGTCGGTTTTTATTTTAGTCAGAAGCTTATTGATTGGCTTGGCCCCAAAAGAGAGGGGGATATCGCAGACGAGCCGTATATAGATTATGCTGCAACAATACAGGAATTATTTGAAAAGGTAGTTCTTCAATTAATGGATCATTATCTAGGAGATATTATACGAGAGACGGGAAAATTAGTTTTTGCTGGTGGCGGTGCTCTCAATGTAAAGTTAAATCAAAAAATAATTGGAAAAAAGTATATAAAAGAATTATTTGTACAACCGGCCTCGGGAGATGCAGGGACAGCCATTGGTGCAGCCTCCTTTTCACTTGTTAAAAGAGGTATCCAGCCGGAAAAAATGGTGCATGTATATTTAGGCCCAAGTTTTTCAAACTCCGATTGCATTCAAGCGTGTGAAAGTCACTCGAGAAAATCTTTTTTTACTACCGTTAGCTCGGTCCCTGAAAAAATAGCTAAAATTCTAGTTGATGGAAATCCTGTTGCTTGGTTCCAGGGGAGAATGGAGTTTGGGCCAAGAGCTTTAGGTGGAAGATCTATATTAGGTTGCCCAAGTTCACCGGGTGTTGCTACTCGGATTAATGAGCAGATCAAATTTAGGGAACGCTGGAGACCATTTTGTCCAAGTATGTTAGATAGAGTTGCACCTAAAATGTTTGCAACTTCTCACCCAGCTCCATTCATGACTTTCACTTTCAAAGTAGAAGATTCTTGGAAATCCAGGGTTCCTGAAGTAGTGCATGAGGATGGAACTGCAAGAGCGCAAGCCCTAGAAAAGGATTCTCACCCACGTTATTACGAACTCATGGAAGAGATGGAAAGGCTCACTGGTAACGGTGTTGTTTTAAATACGTCACTTAATAGGAGAGGTGAGCCCATGGTGTGCTCTCCGGAAGATGCTTTAAATATGTTTTTTGGCTCTGATTTACAGTATTTGATAATGGAAGATATTTTAGTAGTGAAAGATGAATCAAAACTATAAGTACAAATATTCTATTTTTATACAAAGTAATTGATAATATCCATTGGGCTGTTGAAAAGTGGTTAGTATATGGTGCTTTCTGAAAAAAAACGGTTGATGTTTAGTGTTATTATTCCCACTTATAACTATGCTGAGGTTTTAGATAGATCAATAAGATCAGTACTTAATCAGACCGGCGATGATTTTGAGGTCCTCGTTATAGACGACGGTTCAACCGATCATACAGCACAGATAATGACATGCTACAAAAAAAAATTTCCAAAAAAAATAAAATATTTCTTACAAAAAAATAAAGGGCCTGCAGCAGCAAGAAATAAAGGCGCTGAGTTTTCTTCCGGAGAGTACCTTTTTTTTCTAGATGCTGATGACGAAATGGCGCCAAGTCTTCTAGATAAACTTCGAGAAAAAATATCAAACAAACCCACAGTGGATGTAATTTTTGGTGACCATATTTCTGTTGATCATAACGGGAAATCTACATACAGTGCAACTAGAATCCTGCCAGAGACACCGAAAAAACGTTTTAAAGCTTATATCTTCAAAAAATTAAATTTGTCTCATTGTGCTAAAATTCTTAATCGCAGAGTTTTTGAAAGAGTTAGTTATCCTGCAGAGCTAAGAATTTCAGAAGATATTCCATTTATGGCTAAAATATTGGCAACATTTGAGTGCGAACTCTTAAGTGTACCGATGGCTGTTGTTCATAAACATAAAGATAGTTTACGCCACAATACAGCTTATGCTAAAGAGTTTGGAGAAAGCGTAGCAGACCATATTTTTTCTTCTAAAATTATACCTAGTTGGGCTTTAAAGTATGAGAAACCTTTCCGTGCTAGGAGGTGCTTGTCTATATTTAGAACATTATACTTGGCAAATCAAAAAAATGAGTCCATTTTTTTTTATAAACGAGCTATATCTTTGTCTCCAGTACTACTCTTTAGGCTTAGTTATGCCAAAAAAGCCATAGGAGCCTGGTTAAATGACTGAGGACACAGCATTAAAAATTTTAGTGATCAGCATTCAAGATAGAAATCCAAATAATGATAAGCTTTATGACCATCTTGGTAAAAAATGCAAACTAGAGCTTTTGAAATTATCAAAACTTCAAGCTAAAATTTTTTATAACTATATAAATCCAAAAGATTCTGATAGTTATGACAGAATTCTAATAGATCTCCCATTTAGGTTGATTTATCCGCATGCAAAGAAGCTTAGAAAGCAAAAAAAATTAGTTTTTTATGAGGAGGATAGTTGTCAAAATTATATAAAAAATTCAAGCTGGTTCGGAAAATTTATTAAATTTTATGCCTCTATTCCAAATAGCAGAGCACTTACAACTAGTAAATTTGTGACTGAGGGATTCAAAAAAAGTGGTATAGACGCTGTATATATAGGTAAATCCTACGATGAATCTGTTATAATAAATAAAAAAATATCAAGGAAAATTAAATTCGCTTTTGTAGGAAGAGTAAAGAGCAAAGTTTATAGTGAGAGGAAAGCTGTCCTCGATGAAATCCTTAATTTGCTGCCATTAAAAATACTCAGATCTGAACCGGGAGTTGAATATAATTTGCTGCTGAATGAGATAACTTATTTTATTAGCGTAGATTTTGGTCTTGGAGAGTATATGATAAAAAATTTTGAGGCACTTGCAGCTGGGTGTGTTCTTTGTACTTATCGTTTACCTTATGAATTCTTGCATATAGGCTTCAAAGATATGGAAAATGCTGTTTTATATTCCACACCAGAAGAACTGGTGCAAAAAATAAAGTTTATTGAAAAGAATTCAGCATTAAAGGCATCAATTATTGAAAATGGCTTGCTGCTTGCGCAAAGTTTTACGTTTGAGAGTCATGCAAAAAAACTTTACAAAGCTTTATCAGATAATATTTTAGTTGATGAAAAATCTAAGCCTAGATTCCTTAAGTTTTTTTAAACTTGCGTGGTTTAAATAGATATGATTGACTATTTTTTCTCATCTAAGAATAAGAGTACCTTTCTGCTCGCATCTGGTTTTGTGGTATTTCTATTGAGCTATATGCTGATTAGTGTTTCCAAAATACATAATACTATTTTTTATACTTTAGTACTTTTCCCTTTACTATTTTGTGCAGAAAAAAAACACTTTGTTGAGTTGCATAAATGCAAATTAATTAATGGCTTATTGCTTTTCTTGCTATATAGCACTTGTACGATTTTCTGGTCAGAATTTTCTTCTATAGAATTGTTTATCAGAACGTTTAAAAGATTACTTTACATTTATGGCTTATTTTTAGCTATCTATATTATAACTAGCACTTTTGCCTCTTTCGCGAGCTATCTTATAAAGTATGCTGCTGGGCTTCTTTCAATATTTTCTTGTGTTTGTATTTATCTTTTTTTAAACGAAACGGGCCCGCATTTTTTGCATGATCCAATAAGAATGTGGGGTCTCGGTGCATTATATCACCCAAGTTTTTATGCAGTAATTTATTTGTCCTTTACTATGGGGTTGGTTGCCTATTTCCATACTGAGGACAAATATTTTCGACCGATGCAAGAAAAAAATCACTTCTTTGCCACCACAATGGTAATTTTAGCCATCATAGTCGCTATTCTCTGCGACTCAAGAGCTTCCGTTGTATCTTTTGTTACAATGAGTATATTTTACGCATTCATAGAACGTAAGTTCATTTGGATATTAACAGCTTTCGCAATTGTTGCCATTCTAAAAATTGTGGTCTGGCAAATTGACCCTAATATTTTTTTCGCTAGACCTTCTTATCGTTTTGAACTTTGGGCTATTTTTTTAGATAAATGGAAAGAGTGCGGCTATTTTTTTGGATGCGGAATGAGTGGCTGGAAAACAACTATTGTCAGTACAGGTGAAGATATTCACATGCATGCTCATAGTATTTATATCGGACAACTTCATACAGGTGGTATTGTGCAGCTTCTCAGCTATATCTTTCTTTTGCTATGTTTCTTATATGAAGGCACTCTTCACAAAGAATCAAAACCATGGGCGTTGATACTTGTAGCTGGAATGACAATGACTTTATTTGATGGCAGTAAAATTCTAACAACCCCTTCACCCCTCTGGATTACCTTATTGATCCCAATGTCGATGATAGCCGCAATAAGTGCACGAAGCTTAAAAAGTTCACCCAGCAGCTTGGGGTTTTCAAAAGATATTAATTAAACTGCTCTATGGTAATATAGTTGAATAAAATATTTGCTAAGGATATTGCTATGATGCCAGTTGTTCCAAAATTTGATTTATCCCAGATACTTGTTGTTGGCGATATTATGCTGGATAGTTATTGGCATGGCGATTCAAACAGAATTTCACCAGAGGCCCCAGTTCCTGTTGTAGATATTGTTCATTCAGAAGAAAGAATAGGGGGGGCAGGCAATGTAGCTCTAAATTTGGCATCTCTAGGAACTGAAGTTGTTGTAATTGGTGCCATAGGAAAAGATGATGATGGTGACATTCTCAAAGTTAAACTAGATGCTGCAAATATAAGCCATCATTTACAATTGTCTGACTCTAAGTCAACAATTAAAAAACTTCGTATTGTCAGTCAGCACCAACAGCTTCTGCGGCTTGATTTTGAAGGTTTATTTACTGATGAAGATTCTTCTAACGTTTCGGCTAAAGCAGAAGCCTTTTTATCCAGCACAGGTGCATTGGTGCTTTCTGATTATGGCAAAGGTTCTTTAAAGGACCCTCTCCATCTAATAAAAATAGCGCGCAATAAAAAAATTCCTGTTCTAGTGGACCCAAAGGGAAGCAATTTTGAGATCTATGAAGGGGCCACATTACTCACTCCAAATTTATCCGAATTTGAGGCGGTAGTAGGCCCCTGTCCTAGTGAAAAAATATTAGCTGAAAAAGGAAAAAAATTAATTTCAAGATTAGGAATAGAGGCATTATTAATTACTCGAAGCGAAAAAGGCATGACACTTCTCAGGAAAGACCTTCCATCAGTTCACTTGCCTGCCCATGCGAGAGAAGTTTTTGATGTAACTGGAGCCGGCGATACAGTTATTGCTGTCTTAGCAGCAGCAGTAGCCTCTGGCATGGATATATTAGATGCAGTGAAAATGGCTAACGTTGGAGCAGGCATTGTAGTTGGAAAATTGGGAACATCAACTGTTAGTCAGCCAGAGTTGAATCGGGCTATGGATAAATATCGAGGGGCAGAATTTGGTACTATTAATGACGAGCAACTGTTAGCTGGAATAACTGAGGCAAGATCTAGAGGAGAAAAAATCGTATTTACAAATGGGTGCTTTGATATTCTTCATGCTGGACATGTTGGATACCTTAAACAAGCTAAGGATATTGGCGATAGATTAATTGTAGCTGTTAATGGCGACATTTCTGTTTCTAATTTAAAAGGGCCAGGTCGTCCAGTTAACTCAGTCGATCAGCGTATGGCGGTTTTAGCGGGACTAGAGGCAGTAGATTGGGTAATTTCTTTTGATGATGATACCCCGAACCGTTTGTTAAAAATTTTCAAGCCAGATTTTTTGGTTAAAGGTGGAGACTACAGCACAAAAGAAGTTATCGGTTATGAAATCGTTGAATCCTATGGCGGTGAAGTTTATGTCCTTGATTTTTTTGATAACTGCTCAACAACAAAGATAGTAAAAAAAATTCAAGAAACATAGTAAATCTTTCATTATCATGAATTTAAGATTTTCTCTGCAAGCAGCATATTATTTGCTAGATGAACAGGATTTATCGTTCCAATAATTATACTACTCACCCCTTGGTGCTTTAAAATCATATCAAAACTGCTTTTTACGGGGTTAAACCCAGCAGACAAAACTGCATTACCGCTATTTAACGCCTTTTTAATTAAAATGCCCTTATTGTGCTCAGTACAATAATTAATAATCGGAATATCTCCATCATACTCCAAATTCCATGTCACCATTACACCGTCAGATTTTTTGGCAGCTAGAAGCCCCCCCTCAAGTGTTTTACAAGACATACCAAATGCCCTAATTTTACCCTCTTTTTTGAGATCAGAAAGTGTTTCTAGAGTTCCGTAGCTTTTTATGATGTCTTCGTCATTACCATCTGAGTGGACTAAAATTATATCAATGACATCAGTATTTAATCTTTTCAAGCTTCGCTCAATACTGAAACGGGTATATTTAGGTGAAAAATTGAACTTTGAGGCCCCATTTTCAAATTCTTCGCCAACCTTACTACAAATGACCCATTCATTTCTTATATTTTTAAGCAAGTCCCCTAACCGCTCTTCGCTGTTACCATAAGATGGAGCTGTATCAATCAAATTGATTCCAAGATCTTTTGCTTCATATATTAATTTTATTGCTTCTTGGTCATTGGGTATCACAAATTTTTCTGGATACTTTACTCCTAAATTTCTCCCAAGCTTAACCGTTCCCAACCCTAAAGGGCTGACACTAATTCCCGTTTCACCAAAAGCTCTTTTACGATGCAAGATTAATCTCCAAATTCTTTTTGCCATGGAGTAATAGATATCTCTGGTTTACTAAGAAAAGATAGTTCAGGCAATTTTGTTGTTAATTTTCTAATATTTCTTTTATTTAAGAGAGAGATGACTTCATCAGCTAAATTAGGACAAAGTGTTAGCTTGGTTGGCCAAGCTACGATTACATTTGAATGTTTTCTTGTTACGCCAGCAAATGCTTTATCGGGTCTGTTAAAGTTTCTTTGTTTTGGTTCCGCTCTTTCTATTGGTAATGCTGCCCATTCTGCATCTTTTAGATTCACCCAAGGCATAAGTGCAAAAAGTTCTTTTTTTGCTTTTGTTATAATAGTTTCCGCCGATAAGCCTACCCCCTTTTCGGCTATGCTTCCGCCTAAGTACCATACCTGTTTATTGTCCTGGCAGGGATGGCTAGATATTGTAAGTCTTGGAGTTGTTTCGGCACCCAAGCAGTGGCCATAAAAAGAATGAGGATATCCATGCTTAACCATCAACATATGAAGAGGCCTCCTTTGCATAATTGGAGCATTTTCTCCCATTATACTTAAAATGGACTCGTTTCCCTCCCCTGCAGCAAGTATGAACTGTCCGGCATATAGTGCATATTTTTTTTTGTTTTCATTGAAGTGCAAAAAAGCTTTTTCTTTGGAATCTTTCTGCCACGAAGTTTTTTCCCAATTAATCATGAAGATTCGACTTGAATAATTTTGTGCCAACTTTTTGATAACATCAGGTACATCTAAAACCATATCTAGTAATTTATAAACACTACCTTTAAATTGATCATTTTTAAAGATGTTCGGTAAAGCATCTCTGTTAACTTTATTGATACGGCCACGTATAGCTTTGCTTGCTAAAAAAGTGGTCATTTTTGATACAACACTTCTACTTGACCACATATAAAAGTGATCACTTAATTTTTTTACTCCTTTTAGATCCACGTCCCCTTTACCATCAATACATTTTTGCCAGTATGATGGCATTTCTGAAATTGCCTCTGATGCACCTGTTAAAGCACCATTAAGAGTATATTTCATCCCGCCATGAATCATGCCTTGGCTGGCTACAGTTTGGTCACCTCCGAGGGCATTCTTTTCAAATAAAATAACATTGAACCCTAGGTTGGCTAATCGGTTTAAAAGCCATAATCCAGCTATACCACCACCAATAATAGCAATATCACATTCTATTTTTTCCTGTTCTATGCTAGACATAGTAGTTAAAATCCTTTGAAGTAGATTATTTCATGTTTTTTCATACAGTTTAATTTTTATGTTTACTTATTAGGGCTAGTATAGCCTGACTAATTTTATTATGCTTTTAGAGGAAATAAGAAACTACAGCCTTTCATTTTGATGTATCAATTAATTTTTGAGTGCTGATATATGTTGCGTTTATTTTACACAGTTTCACTTTATTTTTTAACGCCCTTAATATTATTAAGAACCTTATTTCGTGCTATCAGGACAGGTCAGCATGGAGATCGTTGGTATCAAAGATTTGGATTTATACCAGAGATTTTATCACACCGACAAGTAATCTGGATACACTGTGTTTCAGTGGGAGAAACCATAGCAGCCGTCCCTTTGGTTAAGAGAATACAGGCAGACTACCCTGATAAAATTTTGGTTATAACCACAACAACTCTTACAGGCTCGGAGAGAGTAAAATCAATCTTTTCCGATGACGTTTACCATTTTTATGCACCTTATGACCTACCATATTCTGTAAAACGCTTCTTAAAAAAAATTCACCCTAATTTATTAATAATTATGGAGACTGAATTATGGCCGAATATGATACATTATTGCAGCTCCGCAAATATCTCAGTGCTTATAGCTAACGCAAGAATGTCAAATAAATCCACCAGAGGGTACCAAAAATTTCCCCGATTCACAGAAAAAATGTTAAAACAAATAAGTTATGTAGTTGCACAATATGAAAATGATGGAAAGAACTTTTTAAAATTAGGGTTACCAGAATCCAAGCTTATAGTAGCTGGTAATATGAAATTTGATAGTAGTCTAGAGGATGAATTACCAGACAAGGCATCTAAATTAAAAGATGATTGGTCTTTTATGGGGAAAAGAAAAATATTTCTTGCAGCTAGCACTCACGCAGGTGAAGATGAAATCATTTTAGAGGCTTACAAACAAATAAAAAAAATCTACCCAGAACTTCTTCTAATCTTGGTGCCTAGGCATCCAGAGAGATTCAACAATGTGGCCAGGCTTTGCTCAAAAAACAAACTAAATTTTATTAGAAGAAGTGATAATAAAAAAATAACCATAAATGATCAGATTCTTCTTGGAGATACTATGGGGGAACTAAAATTATTTTATGGGTTATGTGACGTCGCTTTCGTAGGAGGTAGTCTTTTTCCTATTGGGGGGCATAGCTTAATCGAGCCTGCTATATGGGGGGTACCAATTATAAGTGGACCACACCTGCATAATTTTTTAGATGTATCAAAGTTGCTAGAGGATGTTGAGGGGTTGTTAATTTGCGTTGATTCGAAAAGCATGGCAGAAATTGTTTGTGGAATCTTGAAAGATCACAATAAAGCTAAACAAATGGGTAATGCAGCTCAGTTAATTGCGTACAGGCACCGTGGAGCATTAGAGAAGACAATCAGTATTATTAATTCAGAGATTTCATAATATTAATTTTTGGATCTAGCCAGCCATCTAAATCAAATAAATCCTGTGGACTAAGCTGCCCAGCAACTTCTTTTAGTCTGAGTAAGCTGATAATGTAATCATATCGTGAGTCAGCATAATCCCTTTTGGCTTGATGATAATTCTGCTTTGAGACTAAAACATCAGAAATATCTCTAGCCCCAGTTTCGTAGCTTTCTTCATTTGAGGCCATTGCTTTTTTTGCAGAATCGAGTGCACGTTGTCGAGCTTTTACGCGTGCAATATTTGTCAAAACTTGTAAATGTTTTGACTTAGTTTCCTGTATTATACTTTTCTTTTTCCCAATCCAAATCTCCCTTAATTTGATAAATTCTTGCATAGCCTGCCTTCTCTCGGCACTAATCAGACCCCCTGTAAAGATTGGTAAACTTAGCTCGATTCCAATGTTACGTCCAATTTGATTACTTTCTGATGGGCTTGAGAATCCTGTACTAGTATTTAAATCTGTACCAGAAAAATACTCATCAGAGCGGTCGTCGTAAAAAGACATTGAGCCTTCAAGTTTTGGCAAGTGAGCATATTTTTTTGATTTAGCACTTTGCTCAGCAGCTTCCTGAGCATGTCTAGCCGCCTTTAAAGAATAATTATTATTCACAGCAAATTGAACCCATTGCTTTCTGTCTAAAGGTTCAGGTTTCATGATGGGTAAGTCCTGTTTTAGTCCTGCTAGAATGTCGTGATTTTTGCCAGTTAATATAGAAAGTCCGTCAAATACTAATACTAGTTTCGCTTGCGCATCAAGAGTTGAGACCTCTGCATTATTTAAGGCAACTTGAGCTTCATAAATCTCGGTCATTGTTGATAAACCAACATTAAAACGGTTATTTATTTGCTGGAATTGTTTTCTTAAGGCCTCCTCTTCTTCAATAATATTTTTTAAATTCTCTTGTGCCCTTAAGACAGCATAATACGATTCCGCACATCTTATAATATGTGATTGCCGATCCGCAGAAAACTTGGACTTCGCTTCATTACTCAACTTCACACCAGTTTGAAAATCAAACCATGCTGGCATATCAAAAATAGGTTGAGTCAGACTCACTCTATAAGATTTTTCATCTCTATCGTTATTTCCTTTAGTTCCAAATATTGATCCCCCTGCACCTAAAACTCTTGTTGCTGAACCCTTTGTTTCTCCTTCTTTATATTTTGCTACCGCTATAACTGAAGGAAGAAGTGCAGCCCTGTTTATATTTTTTGATTCTTTTTTTGCCAAGTATTCTGCTTTTGCAGCTAATAGTTGCGAGTCATTATTTAAGGAAAGTTCATATATTTTTGATAATGTGTCAGCACTCCAGCAAAATGGTGTTAGACAAGTAATACACATTGTAATAAAAAAATAAGCAAAATATTTCATTGAGCTTTTCCAAATTCAAAGATAACTGATATCTTAAGTTTATCAGATTTCTAATAACTAGCCATTGCTGGACCAAATGTATAATTAATTTTGTTTAATAAAGTGAACCGCTAGAGGTATAAATATAATGTTACCCAACCATAAATTTAATTCTGGGGATGTTTTGATAGACAACCAAAAGACAGTTTTTTCTGGATTTTTCAAAATGCTCCGGATCACATTGCGACATAAACTTTTTTCTGGGGAATGGAGTAAACCGATTAAACGAGAGCTTCTTGAAAGAGATTCTGCAGTGGGTGTTTTGCTTTACGATCCAGTTAATAAGCTTATAGGGTTAGTAGAACAATTTCGCATTGGTGCTCTGACTGCTACTACAGGCCCTTGGCTGTATGAGGTTGTAGCTGGTATAGTAGATAATGGAGAGTCATTTGAGCAGGCAGCTTTAAGAGAGACAGAAGAAGAAGTTGGAATTAGTGAAGTCCGTCTTCACCCAATATGCGAGTACTGGGTAAGTCCTGGTGGAACTAATGAAAGAATGCATCTTTACTGTGGTATAACAAATTTACTTGATCTTGATGGAAGCTTGGGAGTTAATAAGCAATCAGAGGACATTTTTTTGCATATAGTTCCTCAAGATGATATATCCTCATGTATCGATACTGGTCGGTGTGATAACGCAGCAACTACAATTTCATTGATGTGGCTACAAAGAAATTTCGATTATTTTATATAAATATTTTCTTATTGGTATTCTTGTTGGGGAAGTGCATTGATTGAGGAAAATCCAAGATTAAAATATAAAGTAGATCTCAGTAGTTACTTGGCTGACGGTGAAGCTAATTATTTTAGATTGAAAAAAATTTTTCCTCAAATGCACGATGCTAAGGAGAAAAAAATACTTATATTTAATACCGGTAAACATATTTTACTTTTGAAGGTCCTAGAGATAACTCGATATACAACACTTATTATGTTGAGCGAAGAAACAGGCGAGTACATGCCTTGTAAAATACTTAATTCTTGGTTAACTCTACCTCAGCTAACCATGAGGCTTTATCACGACGCAAGGATGGCAGAAGTTATATCATGTGATGGGGCGAGGTATATTAGACCTCGATATGAAAAATTGAATAAAAATATGTATCAACCGGACGAAAAGTCCCAGTGGAACAGGTTTTTGTCAGAGTGTTTAGAGTATTGTCTTGAATACGGATATGATAATTCTTGGATAATTAAGCGATAGTATATTTTTAAAAACTCACTCAGAGAATCAACAGTTTTATTGCTAAGGAATTAAGTTGAAGAAAACTGATGTTATCAAGCTGATACAGATCAGCGATTGTCATTTGGGATCAAAAGAAAACTTTGTATCTAATGGTATCAATACATATGATAGTCTCATGAGGGTTCTTAAAGAGGTAAAAAAAAATTTTGAGCCAACTTTATTAATCGTTACAGGTGATATTTCTGCCTCAGGAACCAAAATGTCTTATGAGCTATTTTCAGATATGATGGATAAAGAGTCGCTTCCTTATAGATGGTTACCCGGTAACCACGACGATATTAAGTTAATGAACAGCACGATTTCTCAGAAATTTATTCGTGCTGAAGAGCAAAAAAATTGGGTAGTTATTTCGCTTATTAGTTCCTCTCTCGAGAGTGATGGAGGGTTTCTTTGTAAAAATGAAATTGATAAATTAGAGTTTTTGCTTAAAAAATATAAAGAACGGTATATCTTATTGTTTGTCCATCATAGGCCGACGAGTATAAACTCAAAGTGGTTAGATAAACATCGTATAACTAATAATCCAAAACTTAAACAAATATTAGCTAGATATCCTAATGTAAAGGGTATATTCACCGGCCATGTTCATCAAGAGAGAACTACATACTGGGGAAATTTAATTGTTTACAGCACCCCTTCAACTTGCTATCAGTTTGTAAAAGATATTGATAACTTCGAGATTAGTTCGGATGGGCCTGGTTATAGATGGATAAATTTGAGGTCTGACGGAGTTATGGCTACCGGCGTCAATTATTTGGAATCCTAATGTACAAGATTAGTTAGCTTCCTTGCATCAAGACGCTTAAGGTTTATCGGTACAAGAAATTTTTATTTAGCTTTTATCTTTTAAGAATTTATATCACTATAGAGTTTTAGATGATGAGATTTTTGGATATGACGGTACTTTATATTCATGGATTTAACAGCTCACCGGCCTCAACTAAGGCCCAACAGACAAGAACTTGGTTAAAGGAAATATCCCCAAATGATGAATATATTTGCCCAGCTTTGAGTGGCGACACGCAATTGGCTATTAGTCAGCTTGAGAAAATTATTGAGCAATGTAGCGATACAATAGGACTAATAGGTAGCTCACTGGGAGGATTTTATGCAACATGGTTAGCACAAAAGTATGATTTGAGGGCAGTCTTAATAAACCCAGCAGTAGAGCCTCACAAAACCATGAATCAATACTTGGGAGAAAACACTAATTACCATTCTGGGGAAACTTACATGCTCACCCAGTACCATATTGATTTTTTAGAAAGTATAAATGTCGATAAGATGAAGAGTCCAAAAGACACATGGGTTCTACTTCAGACAAAAGATGAGGTATTAGATTATCGCCAAGCTGAGTCCAAATATCAAAAGTGCAATTTAACTATTGAACAAGGAGGCAATCATAGCTTTCAAGACTATGAGCAACATTTGCCTGCCATAATTAAATTTTTACAACCATAGCTGATTTTTTATGAGTAACTATACAGCAGAAGATATTGAGGTTTTAACTGGACTGGACCCTGTAAGAAAAAGACCAGGGATGTATACAGATACTTCGCGTCCAAACCATTTAGCGCAGGAAGCAATTGATAATAGTATTGACGAAGCCTTAGCGGGACATGCCACAAAATTACTAGTTACTCACTATAAAGATGGGTCATTATCAGTGCTTGACGATGGCCGGGGGATGCCAGTTGATATTCATCCAGAACAGGGATTGCCCGGTGTTGAGGTAATTCTTACTACACTTCACGCAGGTGGAAAATTTTCTGGAAAAAATTATAAATTCTCTGGGGGACTCCATGGAGTTGGAATATCGGTTGTTAACGCACTCTCCTCTAGGTTAGAAGTTACAATAAAGAGAGACTCCAATATTTATAATATGGTTTTTTCTAGTGGGGAAAAAACCACTGAACTTCAAATTATAAATAGTTGCAGTAAGAAAAATACTGGAACATTGATACATTTTTATCCAGATTCTCAATATTTCGATTCTGTAAAATTTTCTGTTTCAAGACTTAAACATGTTTTGAGAGCAAAAGCTGTTCTATGTGCAGGTCTTGAGGTGAGCTTTAGTGATGAGAATACTGGTGAACATGATACCTGGTCATACAAGGATGGCCTTAAAGATTATCTTGAGGGCACTACCAATGATTCGGATCCAATACCCCGAGAGCCTTTTATAGGGCAATCTTCATTTGATTCAGCAGCTGTTGAGTGGGCCGTTCAGTGGCTGCCTGAAGGCGGAGATTTAATTCAAGAGAGCTACGTTAATTTAATACCAACAGTCCAAGGCGGTACTCATGTGAATGGTTTTCGCACCGGGCTTCTTGAGGCAATTAAAGAGTTTTGTGAATTTCGAAATCTTTTACCCCGTGGTGTTAAGCTTGCCCCTGAGGATATATGGGATAAATGTGCTTTTGTATTGTCGGCCAAGCTATCCGATCCTCAGTTTTCTGGACAAACTAAAGAGAGATTATCTTCGCGTGAAGCCGCATCGTTCATATCTGGCATTACAAAAGATGCCTTCAGCTTGTGGGTCAATAAGCATACCGAAGATGCTGAATATCTAGCGGAGTTGTTTATTAGTAATGCACAAAAACGATTAAAAGCTAGTAAAAAAATTGCGAGAAAGAGGGTAACTGCTGGGCCTGCTTTGCCTGGAAAACTAGCAGACTGCTCGTCAGCCAGCCCAGAACTTTGTGAGATATTCCTAGTCGAAGGGGATTCAGCAGGTGGTTCGGCAAAGCAAGCACGTAGCCGAGAGTTTCAGGCAATAATGCCCCTGAGAGGTAAAATTTTAAATACCTGGGAGGTAGATGGAGAAGAAGTGCTAGTATCTCAGGAAGTCCATGATATTTCTGTTGCACTCGGAATAGATCCCCAATCAGAGGATTTAGATAATCTTAGATATCATAAGGTCTGTATTTTGGCGGATGCAGATTCTGATGGCCTGCATATCGCAACACTTCTTTGCGCTCTATTTGTTAAGCATTTCCGCTCGATGGTTAGTCAGGGTCATGTATATGTTGCAATGCCACCACTTTATAGAATAGATGCAGGAAAAGATGTATTTTATGCCCTTGATGACAGTGAAAAACAGGGTATTTTAGACAGGATTTCTAAAGAAAAAAGAAGAGTCAAAATAAATATACAACGCTTTAAAGGTCTAGGTGAAATGAACCCTTTGCAGTTACGAGAAACTACAATGAATCCAGATACAAGACGTTTGGTTCAACTTACTTTAGAAAAAAATAATAGAGCAGATCAAATGTTAGATATGTTGCTTTCCAAAAAGCGGGCAGGAGACAGAAAAATTTGGTTAGAGGATACTGGAAATTTAGCAGAAATATGAGTCTATCTAAGCATAAAAATTAATTTAGACTAATCTTGGTAAATAGTTTTTTCTTATACATGAGTAACTTAAATTATGACTGAAAATTCGATAATTAGTGATATGCCAGAACAATTACCTCTTCATGATTATGCAGAAAAAGCATACCTAGATTATTCAATGTACGTTATTTTAGACCGTGCTTTGCCAAATATTGGTGACGGACTCAAGCCTGTTCAGAGAAGAATTATTTATGCAATGAGTGAGCTTGGTCTTAAATCTACAGCTAAATATAAAAAATCAGCTCGGACCGTAGGCGATGTGATTGGTAAGTTTCACCCCCATGGAGACGGCGCTGCATATGAAGCAATGGTATTGATGGCACAGTCATTCTCTTATCGTTACCCATTAGTGGACGGTCAAGGCAATTGGGGAGCACCAGACGATCCTAAGTCTTTTGCTGCAATGCGTTACACCGAGTCAAAGTTAGCAAAATTTTCAGATCTTTTGCTTAATGAGCTAGGTCATGGTACAGCTGATTGGAGGCCCAACTTTGATGGAAGTATAGAAGAACCGTCGATAATGCCAGCAAAGATACCACACGTCCTATTAAACGGAACTACAGGTATCGCTGTTGGAATGGCGACAGATATACCACCCCATAATCTCAAAGAAATAGTTAATGCTTGCGTTCATTTACTTGATCAACCAAAGGCAACCACTGAGGAAATCCATACTTTTATTAAAGGACCAGATTATCCTACAGCTGCTGAAATCATTACTGCTAAGGATGATATCCTTAAAAGCTATAAAACAGGACGAGGTAGCCTAAAAATGAGGGCTATTTGGCATAAAGAAGATGGGGATATTGTTTTGACAGCACTACCGCATCAAGCCTCTGGAGCAAAGATTTTAGAGCAAATTGCAGTACAAATGAATGCAAAGAAATTACCCATGGTAGCTGATCTAAGAGACGAATCTGATCATGAGAATCCAACACGACTTATCATTGTTCCCAAATCAAATAGAGTTGATCTTAGCGTTTTGATGAATCATTTATTTGTTACGACCGATTTAGAAAAAAGTTATAGAATAAATATGAATATGATTGGAAGTAATGGTCGCCCGGAGGTGAAGCCATTAAAAACTATCCTCTCAGAGTGGTTAAGATTTCGTCTGAACGTGGTAAAACGACGAATAGCTCATCGTCTAGAAAGATTAGAGAAAAGACTACATTTACTCGATGGCTTATTGATAGCCTTTCTAAATATAGATGAGGTTATAAGAATAGTGAGGGGTGAAGACGAACCCAAGCCTATCTTGATGCGAAGATTCAATCTCACTGATGTTCAAGCAGAATATATCTTAGAAACTAAATTAAGACAACTTGCAAGATTAGAAGAATTTAAGATAAAAGCAGAACAAGAAGAGCTTACTAATGAGAAGGAGAAGCTTGATAAAATACTAAATTCATCACAACGATTAAAGAGCTTGGTAAAAAAAGAGCTTCTGGAGATAGCAAAAGAGTTCGGTGATGATAGAAGATCTCCTATAATTGAGAGAGTTGATGCTAAAGCATTTAGCGAGACCGACTTGATAGTTTCTGAACCAGTCACTATTGTTCTATCAGATAAGGGTTGGATCAGATCTGCAAAAGGGCATGATCTTGATCCGTTATCTTTAAGCTATAAAGAGGGTGATAAATTTCTATGCGAAGTCAAGGGTCGAAGTAACCAAAATGTAGTTCTTTTAGATTCTGGAGGAAGGACTTACTCTATCTCTGCTCATTCCCTACCCTCTGCTCGTAGTCATGGAGAGCCTGTGACAGGGAGATTAAATGCACCTTCTGGCGTCAATTTTAATGGTTTAGTTATGGGGGAAGGTAAACAATGTACACTTTTAGCAACAGACGCGGGCTATGGCTTTGTCGCCAAGATTGAGGACTTGCAAACAAAGAATCGCTCAGGGAAAGCGACAATATCAATTCCTAAAAGCGGCAAAGTGTTGCTGCCAGTTACCATATCCGACGTTGATAAAGATTTAGTAGTTGCTGTAAGTAACGAGGGTCGAATGCTAGTTTTCCCCTTGTCTGATTTACCTCAGCTAGCTCGAGGTAAAGGAAATAAGTTAATTAGTATACCTCCTTCAAGACTTCAATCAAGGGAGGAGTATATGGTTGCTGTTTCTGCAGTTAGTGAGGGTCAGCAAGTTCTTCTTTATTCTGGAAAGCGTTATCTAGGTTTAAAGTTATCCGATTTAGAGCACTATCGAGGGGAGAGAGGCCGACGCGGTAACAAACTACCAAGAGGCTTTCAAAAAGTAGATAGAATAGAAATAAAATCTCTAGATTAATTATAACCCACATGCCTTTAATCGAAACCTAGCTCTTTTTTTAATATTCTGAGATTTATTTTTAACTGCTCATTGCTTAATTGAGAATTTAATTTATTTTTTTTTGTGGCTGAAATTAAGTGAGGCATACTTTTTCCTTGGGATATTTCTCTGCATATGCGCCTATAGTTCTCTAAAAATATCGGGTAACTTGTAGATGTTGAATCATTACGAAGTTTATACCACCCAGTCTCCTTGCCAGCATAATATACTGCCAAATGTGTCCACTTAAAATCAGATTTGGGGGAACCCGCAGTGCATGCTTCTGTATATGCTTTTTCTGGGCTTGGTAACTCACCATCTTTGTCAGACATCTCGCAACATTCGAGCATTCTATTAAGTGTCGGTAAGTATTCCGAAGTACTTATTATCTTTTTTGCTCCTTGTAATATTTGTTTTTCAGTAAAATAGCAGAGCGTATCAAGACATAAACGTTTAGCCTGATTTAAGAGATCTGTATCGGTGTAAGCACTATAAAATTGATTATGGTAATTAACCCTAAATAAAGCGAAGACTTGGTTGATAGCATCTATCAATTCTGGAGAGGAGCTATTTGCTTGCCCAGCTTCTATCGCTGAGTTCGTCGATGAGGTTGCTACTTCTTGTGCTACTTGCGCTATTAGATCGTTGTTTTCCTTCATAATTTATTACCTTTGATGAGACTGATTTCTGTCGAGACCATTCTCGTTTTATATATTGTAAAAATTTAGTATTCCATGAATTATGTGCCTGTCCGCTCTCTCTCCAGTATAAGACGAACTCAGGTGATAGTTTCTGAGCAAAGTCTTTGGGGATATTGGCAAGAACTAAAACCTCATATAGCTCTTCACTCGGTTTCCAGTTATGGTTAAGCAACCTTGGTACTGAGTCTCGCTCCATTGTAGCTGTAAATTTTGACCACTGTCGCTTAATGTGTGTCACGAATTTGCTATTCCAGGTATCAGACTTGCCACCTCTTTCTAACCAGAAGAGAACAAATTCTGGTATCGCGTCTTCAATGAAGTTATTGTTTATACCCGCTTGCCTTATCAAAATATCCATAGCATCCTTTGATGGCCGCCATTCGTTTTCCATGGGCATCTGGAGGCTAATTTTTTTATTCTCCGTCTGAAAATTACGCCATAAACGAATTACATGTTTGATAAATTTTGAGCCCCAGCTGAACTGAGGATCGTTTCTTTCTGACCAGTAAATAACGAATTCTGGAATTTGGTCGTTAATAAATTCCGATGGTATGCCGTATTGCTCCAACTGTCGATGAACTTCAGAGTCTGGTGACCATGAGCTTGGCATAGTTTTAGCGCCAGTTCTTGGGCTAAAGACTTTTTTTTCAGGGACCGATTTTCTAGAAAATTCAGTCTCGTTAAACGCGAAACGTAGTCCTTCACCTTCTGCTATTGGAGAATTAGAAATTAATAAAATCCCCTTATCACGCAAACTAACAATAATACGTTGAAGCGCAGTAATGTTCCAGAAAGGAGTGGCATTGGTAAGTTGTTCTTGAGTTAAAGAAACCCATTTATAATTATCAATAAACTCTTGTTTATTATGTTCTGATAGTTCGTTCAGTGTATGCAAAAGCACAGCCTCTTCCAACCCAATAGTGGCTGCAAGTGAAGGCGAAATCGATAGCATTTTTTCTGGAATCAAAAACATACTAAGTACTCTATCAGAAATTTTGACTTAAGTTCATTTAAACAGCCAGCTGTAATATATTAATATAAATTTTTAGTTCAATTTTGAAAAAATCATAGCACAAACAATTAACATTTGAGTATGTGCAAATGAATGAAGGGATTTTTTTTGATTTAAGTTTTCTTTAGTCTCCCATGCTAAAATATAATCCAAATTTTTTGGAGGTAGAGCAATTGGCGAAACAAAAAATATCAAATTTTGTATGTAATGATTGCGGTGCTGATTATACTAAATGGCAAGGCCAATGCAGTGAGTGTTCGGCATGGAACACACTCACAGAAATTAGACTATCTGGCCCAAAAAAATCATCTCCTCAGAGATATATGGGTTTTGCCGGCGCCGCAAATGGTATAATAAATACTTTATCAGATATTGATATCAGTGAAATTCCCAGGATAGCTACAGGCACAGCTGAGCTAGATTTAGTTTTAGGTGGGGGATTAGTTCCAGGCTCTTGCATTTTAGTGGGAGGAGAACCTGGAGCTGGAAAAAGCACACTTCTACTTCAACACCTGTGCAAATTAGCCACGATATATAAATCGTTGTATGTCACAGGGGAGGAGTCTCCCCAACAGATAGCAATGAGAGCAGATAGACTTGGTCTACAAACAGATCAGTTACAGCTTATGGCAGAAACTTCTGTAGAACTAATCTGTACTGCAG
>NYXF01000038.1 GCA_002685455.1 Porticoccus sp.
TTTAGATATGATGTAATGAATCATAACAGAAAGGGTAAATATAATTACAAACTAGTAAAGACTCTTATATACTTAATAACACAAGTTTAGAGGAGTAGAAAGTTTAGAGAAGCAATAAGTTTAGGGGATCAAAGGATGTCTCTTTCTCGTAGCGCAACCGTTGGTCCGACCAAGGACGCCGTCATGGACAAGATGAAGATGTACGCAGACAAGTGGCAAAAGGATTATCCATCCAATATGACACAGACCACGATGTTTCGGAAGTGGGTTCCAAAGGAGGCCGTGGATTTCACTTACGCATATCAGAGAATTGGGTTTGACCAGATCTTCACATCCGATAAGGTTTGTCTCAAGATGATGGGTCCTTATAACTCCAATATGCTTTATCGTGACTCTCTTGGTAAATCCAAGATTCCTATCTACAGTGATGATGAGTTCACCGTTCAGCATCCTATGGGCGCTCCAGGAGTTCATCTTGGTGATGGTCATGGTTCTAAGGCATCTCACCTAATGATTGTTCGGCATACAGAGGATGGTCCTGTCACCTTCAATGAGATACTACCTTCTTCTAAAGAAGAGACAGATGACCTGAGGAAGCGTCTAGATATCCTAGATGCAGTGGTTAAGAAGATTAAGGATAATGTTCTTATCTCTGAATGTGGCAAAAAGGTCATGGAACGTGCTACAAGAGGGTGGGCAAAGGATGGAGAACCAGATCAACCACTAGGGGATGTTAAGACGATGACTATTCGGGAATACATGGTGAATGTTATCACTAAGATGCCAGAAGAGATTCGTAATGGGCGACCCGGTTATGTTCTCAAAGATACTTCTGATACTGATGTGGCGAATGATCCAGTAGCAATTCGGTCTCTCTTTGATTCTCTTTATGGTGGTGAAAACATGAAGATATTTAAGGCAATCCAGCCACCAACTGAGAACAGTCAGTTTCTTTCCCATATCCACTGCTTCCTTCTCCTGGATGGAGTAGTCCCTGAATGTATGTCTCAAACTTACTATGATTGTGAAGTCATTTATGAGAATAAGATATCACTCGTAACACAAGACTAATAATTAAATAGTGTTTAGATTAGAATTAGATTAAATATATTTAGATATTATTTTTTATGTATTAAATATACAATGATATATTATTTATTTGATTTAGATGATACGCTTATTATGCATCCGAAAGGAAAACAATTAAATTATGATATGATACAAAGCGATGATAAATTAAATCATTTATTAAGTAAATGTAATGGTGAATGTTATATTTATACAAATGGCACGGGGGGGCATGCTTTAGAATGTATTGAAAGGATGAACATAAAAGATAATTTTACAAAGGTATATAGTAGAGATACTATACCCTTTATGAAACCTGATTTTAGATCATTTAAAAGTGTTACAAATGATATTTATAGAGGTGGAAATGATATGTTCTTTTTTTTTGATGATCAATTAATAAATTTAAAAATAGCAGCAAGCGTTGGTTGGGTAACTTTTTGGATTCATCCAGATTATAAAAAAGCAATCAATTATTCATTTGTTACAATGGCATTTCCAAATATTTATGAATGTTTATCATATTTAGAAAATAAATATTAGATTTTATTATAATGTTAAATCAATCAATTGAAAAACATGAATCGTTTAATAATCATGCTTGTACTATCTGTATGAAAGAAAATTTAAACGATGATGAAATATATTATACAAATTGTAATCATGAGTTTTGTAAAGAATGTTTAGATGATTGGTTTCAAAGAGGAAATGTATCTTGTCCTTTATGTAGATCTGAAATAAATGAATATAAACACAAAGATGAGAAATATAAATTAATAATTCATACCATAGAAACACAATCTCAACCTAATCAAATTAGTTTAAATGATTTAATTAATTATAATCCTTTTGTGAGAAATATAGTTAAAAAAAATATTAGATTAAGATTTTATACATTTTCTATGACTGCTTTGTTTTTATATACATTAAATATTTATTTTAATGGTTTGAGAAATATTAATGATCTCAATAATGAATTAAATATATGTAATATAAATAATACTCATTTACAAGATAACCTTAATGATTGTGGATACAATGATAACCATCTAGGTAGTGGATATTATGTTAATATGTTTAATGGTGAAATATCTAGAACCTGTTTTTATCCTTTAAAATTTTATAATATTTGTTTTAATAAATGAACTCTATCATATTTTTAACTATTCTTTTAGCAATTTATTATTACATCTATCAAGGGTTCTATGATAGATTTGAAGAGAAATATCACTATTATTTTTATGGATTTATAGTGATTTATATAATATTATTATATATCTATCATTTTGAATATGCTTTCTTTTATAGGATTTTAAAAAACGTATATGATGTAAATAATACACCTTTATATTCATTTAACTCTATGAATTCAAATGCTGAATTATTTCAATCACAATATCCGTATTCAAGTGGAACAGGGAATCCTTACGCAGGATTCAATATAAAAGAAACATTATTAAATAAACAAAATGGTAGATGTTACGCATGTAGTAATTTTATAATGAAAGGTGATTTACAATATTGTAAACTAAAATATAAAAATGATCTTAGAAATGGTGGTCAAAATAGCATTGAAAATATAGGTTTAGTATGTAATGGATGTTTTAAATTTTCTTAAAAGTTATTTTAAATATATTTTATAAGATTAAAAATCTTAAATAAAATATAATTAGATATTAATATGTATTCACAACATGGAGGAGCGACAAGTGCTCAACCGACACCACAGCCGGCACCACAGCCGGCTTCTCAGCCTAAACCTCAACCGACACCACAGCCGGCACCACAGCCGGCTTCTCAGCCTAAACCACAACCGGTACCACAACCACAACCAGCATCTCGGCCTAAGCCCGGACCAGTACCAAATTCAGATACAGAGATTAATTCTATGACAGTTCAGAATTTATTATCAAGTGTTGGAATTAAATCATCAAATCTTGATGATATACTTGAAGGAACTGTTGTAGATGTAGAAAGTCGTGTTGCGATGATTAAAGAAAAGGTAGATGAAAATGACAGAAAAGTTGAAGAAAAAAGAGCAGCATTAGAANTTAAATTAAATGAATTTAATAAAAATTTAACAGCACAAGAAGAATTATATAATTTTGGAGGAGGTGAAAGCCCTAGTAATTTGTTTGTTCAATTAAAAGTTCATAGAGGGAACTTTGATACTGGTGTTCTTGCTTTTAAAGATAGTGCTATGCACAAGGCCGCAGAGAAGTGGGTGACACCGAGTGATTCAAATGAGGGTAGTGTCGGATACCGTCTCCGTAATAGTTTATCCAATAAAATGAAAGGAACAGAATCATGGTTAGGAATACCTTCTTTATCTGATACATATGAATTATCTTCACGAATGTCAAAAGAATCATTTTTAAATTTATTAAAAACAACTCGTGTTTTTGAACAGGAAACTGAAGAAAATACATATCTAGCTATAGTTAAAGATATTCAGGCTAAACGGGCAGGTGGCGCAGGTGGTAGCGGAGGTCCGGATGTTTCTGTAATTAATCAGGAACTCAGGGCATTACAAGAAAAATATATCATTCAACTTCAACAGTTATTAAATGGCGTTGGTGCGGATAGACCTTATTATACAGGAGTGAAACAATATGTAGTTGTTGGAGGATATGAAACAGATAACAGAGAAGGATTTCTTCAGATGCCAGTTATTATGAATAGTAAAAGATATAATGATATGGAATCTGAATTATTTTTAAGACATGGAACGATTCAAGCTCATAGAGGTGTACACGTTTTGGCCGCGGTGCAAGGAGTCCAGGATGCCGCTGATTTAACCCTTACAGCCGTACAACGCGCACACCAAGCTCTTGGTGGTGCTGGCGTACCAGTTCCACCTCCTAATAATAATGACAATATTATTAGAACAACGGGTGGAAATTTTGCCTTACGTGTTTCACCAAGAGATCTTGGCAATGGTCATAGTGTCGATGATTTTAAATTAACCAAACCAGTTAATTTGGGTGATGTTAAACAAATAGACAAAGATGCTTTTAAAAAAATAGTATCAGAACAAACAGTATATAAGGGAGGAAGTACACCACCTGATGTAAATCAATCATCTTTCGAAAGTGTAGTGCGCGCTATATATAGGGGTAATGGAACGCAAGTTNCTGCGNCAGATGCCAGNGCATGTTTAGCNGGATTAATCCCTTTTGATGAATCAATATTTACAAATTTACTCCAAGAAAACGATGATGGTGGTCTTGTTCAATCACAGACATCTGATGGTGTTACTGACAAACCTATAATGTGGAGAGGAAAATCATATTCATTAAGAGCCGGTGCGACAAATAGTTTATTTGGTGATAAAGACGCACTTAAAAGTGGTCAGGATACCGGATCAGATCAGGTTTTCCCCAAATTAGATAAACTTAAAGATACTTCCGAAACAAATATGATAAACGTATTAGAATTAGACAAATTATGTAAAGATTTTCAAACCAAACTTTCTGAATGTAATGAAGAAGGTGCTAATAAAGGTTGGCGAGGATTGGGTTGGTTATTCACGCCTTCTCAAGATGGTCAAAATGGAGGTGGATGTTTTAATCCTGATTATAGGGTTAGTGGTAAGGATCTACATCTTGTAGACAGTCAAGGGAAAAAATTTGTTGTAAAGAATGCAGCAGGTCGAAATGATGGAGGATTAAAATTAGAAAATGTTGTAGATGGAGTAGAGAATGCGAATGGGAATAATGGTGGTACTCACGTATATCATCGCGCGGGCGGTGTCACCAATGATAGATTTGACCAAACACAGGGCGCATATACCGAAACCGCCGGGGCAAATTTCTTATATACAAGCGATAATCCAGCAGAATGGAATGCGACTGGTGGAATCTTCGGGAACGCAGATGAAAGAGATATAGCTGAAATTACCAGAAGAAGGTGTATTTTATTTTTATTTCATTTCTTAGAAAAAGCATTCGGTGCTCGATGGTATACCGATCCGGGTAATGGTCAGGGTCTATATAAAGTTGTTATCACAAAGGGGGATGTATATAAAAAATTAAGTGACTGGGATCAGGTGGAGAAGTGGTGGTCATATACTTCTACGGCTGAAGCATGTACAACTCCAGATGGTGCTGTTTGTACTTACAATGGAGAAAAGAATAATGCTGTAGCATGGAACAATGATAATCCATTATATCCTGAAAAATTATCACCTCAAGATTGTTTATTATGTTTTGCGAGACATTTATTTATAGGTAAAACTAACACGGCAGATAGTATTTTAACGAAGCCCCGTCACGCACATGAAGATGAAGTAAAAGTATGGGATATTATTGAAGAATTTTTACCAAAATTTTATCGTTGCGCGTTAGTAATTAAACACAAAGAAACTGTTAAAAATTTTTATACTGGTCTTGAAACACATTATACTAAGTCTTCCGCGCTCGCTGATGCCAAAAAGGTTAAAGATGAGAAAAAAGAGGCTACTAAAGCTTTTCAAACAGAATTATTAAATAGTTATCCGCCAGATATGTATCGTGATTTAATGATACGAATGTATGATAAAGATCCACAAGTGAAAGAGGAAAGAAAAAGATATTGTTGTTGTGAAAATGAGTGTCAACCATATAAGGGTGACGGGCAAAGACCTAATTTTCAACAGTGTAGTATATGCGCTGTAGCTCATCATTTCTTTGATATACCTGAAGCGAGAGATTCATATGATTTTAAAACATATGGTCACGAACGTAAGGATATGGTCCAAAAAGTTAATGAAAATGGTGACAGAGTCCGGTTTTCGGCAAGTGGGACTAACAATCCTCAGCCCCCCGCGGTGGTCGTCGGTCCTCAGTACCCACAACCGCGGTACGCCCGAATGGAAGCACAAGAAGATTTTGACCATGCTTGTAGCGATTGGAACGAGTTTGAATGGCCAGCGGGCCAAGAACCCCTAATATTTAAGCTGGATACACCGGGCGGTGATGATATTAGAGGATCCCCGTTTGTTATAAGTGAGGTGCAGAGAGATTCTAAGAGCACTGCTGTTGTAGCTTTTGATAAAAAGAATAATAGTAATAAATATGGTATTTATGTAGCAAATGATGATACCGGGTATTCGATTCAATTAGCGAAACATAAAATACAATGGCCTAAATTATTTCTCGGGCAAACGGGCTTCCCCCCGGGAACGAGTCCGTTTCCCTCAGAGGTGAATGTGATGGCACCCGCAACAGACGCCAATGGCGCCCATATAGGGGAATATATCATATTAAAAAATCCAGATCCACCTGATTCTACTCTCACTGTTAAAAGAAAATCACATTCTCAAAAACATTGCTTGGATGGAACTCCACCATATCCAATTAAACACCTCGCTTATAAAGCAGTTATTCAAGATGAAGCCCCTTTATTTCTTGATATGCAGAGTGTTCATGGGAAAGCAAAAAATATCATCATAAATTTTATTTCTGGATGGGAAGCAAAAAAAGAAAGATATGATATATCTAAAGCAGGGACAAAAAAAGATGAAGAAGTTGCTCCTGGATCTACTGCTCCTGGTGCTACTGCTCCTGGTGCTACTGCTCCTGGATCTACTGGAGAGGGTGCTTCTCCTGGAGAGGGTTCTACCGCGCCAGGAGGAGAACAAGGAGTAACACCAGCCACTAGCGATACATCCCCAGGTAAAGCTGTAGCCGAT
Organism: Porticoccus sp.; assembly: GCA_002685455.1. The sequence goes on from NYXF01000038.1 coordinate 6,740, forward strand.
AGTGTATTGCCTTTCAAAGAAAAAGAATTAGATAAACCCTCTGTAACATCACTAGAACAAGCAAAAAGCAAACAGGTTGTTGAATTATCGGATTATAAAAAATTAGAAGATGAATATAAAAGAGTTGAAAGAGAAACCAAACGCAAAAATGAATTATTAAAAGCTATGGTAGCTGAATACAGAACTAATAATTTAGTAAGTCAAGGTGATATGACAGCTAATAGAATAAAAAGAGATTCAGATAATAAAAGGAGAATTTTATTAGAGGGTAGAATAAAAGAATTACAAAGAAATCAGAAAAAACAACTCGACTCTTTAAGAGTTGCTATGATGAAAATGAAAGAAAAAGAAG
>NYXF01000073.1 GCA_002685455.1 Porticoccus sp.
CTTTCTGTATGATAGGTGAGGTCATACTGATATTTTTACTGCCCTGCACTTGAGAGACAGGCGCCGTCATTTCAATTTTTTTTTGAGAAATATTTTCACCAGAAATATAGCGAAATAACTTTTTAAATGCTTTGCTGCCTACTTCCTCGAAATCACCATTTATTTCTACCTCAGCAAGAAGATGTGGCTCATATTTTCGTATTTCAAAAATTTTTTCATTGAAAATGCTTTTATATGCTGCCTCCTCTATAGCCATAGCACCAGTAGATCCTAAAATTATAGTATAAATAAAGATGCCTAAATTCTTTTTCAATATCTACTTTCCTTGAAAGCTTTCAATAGAACGTCCGAGCTATTTTATATACCTATTTAAATCTAAACTCATCAAGAGTTTTTTATACCAAGGAGTCCGAAATTTTTTATTTTCTCTTATTAATTTTAATACCTTTTTTGCTTCTACATGACCCTGGTTAGCAGCAGTTTGATACCACATAATTGACTCATGATAAAAATCAGAGCCTCTACCGGCATACATTACTCCTAAATTGAAGCAGGACTCTGCACCACCATCCTCTACAGCCTGTCTATAAACTTCAAATTCTCTATCATTAAACTTCAAGCTAAAGGATCTCCCAGTATTATCATAGAGCAATTGATCGATTACTGTATGATAATCCAACTTTTCGCGTTTATCGAATCTACAAGGAACTAAATTAAAATTATCGTTCGACTTTTTATCGACGGCCCTTTCTACTAAACTATCATTATTAATTTGATTTTAATAAAAAATTCATCGAACGATCAAACGGAAACTTAATTATGCAAACAATTAACCATCTTCCCGTATTGTTATCAGGGATCATTATAGGAATGATTATGATGCAAGTTTCAATTATAGCTCCTGCTGTTTTTAAGACAATCGACATACAAGAAGCTGGACCATTTTTAAGAAATGTATTCCCAAAATTATTTCTTGTAGTTTTAATTTTATCACTAACTTCCTTGCTTTATCTGTATTTTTTTGGAACCAAAGATGGGGTTCCTCTAGCAGTATCATTTGCCACAGCGATAGCTATGACTATATGCTATATTATTGTGCCAGCGACCAATGCAGCAAAAGATTCTGGAAATGAAGATCAATTCAAAAGGCTTCATACAGTGAGTGTTTTACTTACTTTAACTGTATTAATTATCAACTTAGGATGGAGTTTTTTTTAGTCATCTAGATGTTTTTTTATTTTTTTGGGAGTTTGAATGACTAACTTTGATGTAGGTGTATATGTGTTTCTTGCTATTGCGCTGAGTGTTCTAGTAGTAGCTATCAAAGTTATGTACAAAAATAGAAATGTTGGAGACCCTAGTCAAGACATTGAAGGTGAAACGCCGATTTTTATTCCACTATTAGCCATTGCGACATCTGGCCTAGCATTGGTTCTCATTAAATATTTATTTGACAGTGTTTAATTTTATTAATAAAAAATAAAGAAATATATACTTGGCAGATGAATTTGATTTTTTATTCGTTTCCGTCACTTACTTCTAATGAAATAATTACACCCTCCATAACCTCGGTATCTACCTTGTTTGGATTACAACATATTTCGCAGTCAAATATTTCTACATTGTGGCCACTAAATTTTGACTCAACTTCTATGTCAATCTCGAACATCTCAAAACAATAATGGCAAGTAATTGGTTGGTAGTTTGGCATCATCACAACCTTATTTATATATTTGTTGAGTAGTCTAATTTTTGTGAAATCTTAGTTCGACGCAGTGCAACCATCTTTAGTACAGCAATCATTCATTTCATCTTGGGAGGTTTCTTTAACATCGACAATCCTGACATCGAAAGTTAAGTCTTTTCCTGCTAAAGGGTGATTTCCATCCACAGTAACTTCTTCATCAGTAAGTTCGGTTATAATGACTGATAATGCGCCAGTGGACGTTTTTGCCTCAAAACGCATACCAATCTTTATCTCCTGATTCTGGAAATTTGATCTTGGTATCTTTTGAACCATTTGCTCTTGTCTTTCTCCATATGCATCTTTTGCTTCAATATTAACAATCAGAATGTCATCTATTTTTTTTCCCTCTAATTCTTTCTCTAGAGCTGGTAAAATAGTACTTCGACCATGTATATACGTAAAAGGTTTACCTATTGGTGAGGCGTCTAGTGCATTTCCATCTTTATCAGTAAGTGAATAATTGAATGATACTGTAACGTCTTTGCAAATGTTCATCCGAGATCCTTTCTCTATGCAAATAAAATTTATTAGTTTTTACATTAGATTTGCTAATAAGGTTAAGCTCATCTACCCACAAACCATACTTTATACAACATGTTCTTTTACATCAAAACTCTATACATTGGAATCTGTATAAATAACCCCTGCCCCCAATAACAACACATGCTACAGTAATATATCTTGTAGATATAGATAATATTCTTGAAACATAGCCCCCCACCCCATGAAAAATAGGTAACTTTTTAGGTAACTTTCAAAGTTTTTATATAGACACAGAGCTGAAACTCAACGGTAGTCTGGGCTGTAGAGCGGTATAAAACTTAGGATGGTGCCCGGAGCCGGAATCGAACCGGCACGGTGTTTCCACCGAGGGATTTTAAGTCCCTTGCGTCTACCAATTTCGCCATCCGGGCATATTTAATGGATGGGCTGACTTGCAAAAATTTAGCTCCAGAGCTTATCCGAGGTCCTAATCTATTTCTATTAAATGGAGGCGCGGGTCGGAATCGAACCGGCGTTAACTGAGTTGCAGTCAGCTGCATGACCACTCTGCCACCGCGCCTAACGAAGCCAGAATTGTAACCGACAGGCTTACCAAATAACAGTGCAAGAATAGATAATCTAATTATACTGAAGATTATTTTATTTAATCACGAGCATCTGGCTTCGAGGATAGCTCAGGCCATGCTGTACGCAAATAAATAATCATAGTCCACAATGTCAAAATAGCTGCGACATATAATAAAACGATGCCTACTACATCCCATTCAGGATATTTTTCTGGATCGACTGCCAAAAGTACGGTGATAGCAACCATTTGTAAAACTGTTTTAACCTTACCCAAATAGCTAACGGCAACACTTGTTCTTTGGCCGAGTTCTGCCATCCATTCGCGTAAAGCGGAAACAACAATTTCTCGGCTCACGATAACAAGTGCAGGTAAGGCAAATACTGCAGTAGCATGCACTTGAAGTAAAACAAGTAAAGCTGCAGAAACAATTAACTTATCTGCAACAGGATCTAAAAAAGCGCCAAATGGAGTAAATTGATTGAGCTTCCTTGCCAAATAGCCGTCCAGCCAATCAGTCATCGCAGCAATAGCAAAAATAACTGCTGCTGCAAAATGCTTACCTTCCCAAGGTAAATAAAAAACAACGACAAATATTGGTATCATTAAGATACGAATGAGTGTCAGTATATTAGGTAAATTCCACATATTTTATTTGCCAAGGGTGCAAGAAATTAATGATTATAACTTACTCATTATGAAGGGTACTGTAAATAGCTTCTGCAACCTTATTACTAATATTAGGTACACGAGAAAGCTCTGCAACGCTGGCTCGCTTAACCTCATTGATGTCTCCAAAGAAACGTAGTAATTCACGCCTACGTTTGGCTCCAACTCCCTTAATATCCTCTAATGTCGATGCTCTTCGTTTTTTGTCTCTTTGCTGCCTATGCCCGGTGATGGCAAAACGATGAGCCTCATCTCTAATTTGCTGAATCAAAAGAAGTGCTGCTGAATCAGTACCTAAAATCAACTCTTTAAAATTATGATCCTTTGCTTCTTCATTAAATTGCGGAGCTAGTAACAAAGTTTCAAATCCAGCTTTTCTGGTTTTTCCTTTTGCTACACCTACGATTTGCACACCAATAATGCCAAGCTCACTTAGTACATTAACTGCTTTTTTAAGTTGTCCTAAACCACCATCTATCAGCAAAATATCAGGTAATTTATGTTCGCCCTCTTGTAGTCTCTTATAACGTCTACTTAAAGCTTGCTTCATAGCAGCATAGTCATCTCCTGATGCTACGTCCTTAATATTAAAGCGACGATAATCGGATTTCAGGGGTCCGTTAGTATCAAATACAACGCAAGATCCTACTGTAGCCTCACCGCTACTGTGACTTATATCAAAGCACTCAAGTCGAGCAGGAAGCTCCTCCAAACTCAAAGCGCTCCTCAATGCTTCGAATTTTTGAAGCAAATTTTGTTTAGATGCAATTAAGCTTTTGAGATTTTGGACAGCGGTTTTTTCTGCTAACTTAACCCATTTAGCCCTAATAGTTCTTACTCCAGATTTAATATCAATTTTATATCCAGCTAAGGTCGATATTGCAGAAGAGTATAAATGATGACCATTAAGAGCCATACTCACAATAATTTCTTTTGGAAAATCACTTTTGGTCCCATCGCGTAAATAATATTGTGGGATAAAATTCTCTAATATTTCTTGCGGCGAAGATGCTAACGGGGTGTGTGGATAAAAAGTTCTGCTTCCCATCATTCTTCCCTGACGTATAAAAAGTATGTGGACGCAGCCTTGTGAGCTTTCATATGCTGTAGCTATTACATCGATATTTTTATTACCTGATTCTACAATTTGTTCAGCTTGTATCTTTCTTAATGCTGTAATTTGATCTCGTAAAAGGGCTGCGTTCTCAAAATTAAGATTTTTAGAAGATAGATCCATTTCTTCCTCAAATTTTTTTATAAGATAATCACTTTTTCCCTCAAGGAACATCTTAGTGTGCTCAACATCTTTTTTATAATCTGCTGGGGATATAAGATCAACACATGGTGCTGTACACCTATCAATTTGGTACTGCAGACAAGGTCGGGACCGATTTTTGAAAAAGGTATCTTCGCATTGCCTGACTTTAAATGTTTTTTGCAAGAAAGCCATGCTTTCACGAACTGCGTATATACTTGGGAATGGTCCAAAATAACTACCTTTTTTTCTCTTGGGCCCTCGGTGAAAAGATAACTGTGGGTACTGATCTTTATCTGACAATAATATATGCGGATAAGACTTATCATCCCTTAGTAAAATGTTATAGGGAGGTAAGTTTTGCTTAATAAGGTTCTGCTCGAGTAATAATGCTTCGATCTCTGTCTCCGTTACAGTTACATCAATAGAAATGATACGTTGTACTAATGCTTTGGTTTTTGCAGGTAATTGTGACTTGGAGAAATAACTAGCAACTCGCTTACGTAGGTTTTTTGCTTTACCTATGTATAGAACTGCTCCACTTGCATCAAGCATCTGGTATATTCCTGGTCTTTGGGTAAGAGACGCAAGGAACGACTTAGAATCAAACTCTGATATTTTAGTCATCATGACTACCTATATACCCGAGGTTCTATTTCTAAAGTCATACCAAATTTTTCTAAAATCGATACTTGAATTTCATTTGCTAGAGATAAAATATCCTGAGCGCTTCCACCAAGGTTCACCAAGACTAAAGCCTGTCTTTCGTCAATACCAACTCCACCCCTTTTTAGGCCTTTCCATCCAGCCTTTTCGATTAAATATCCTGCGCTAATTTTCATATTTTCTTTACAAAAATTATAACTTATTATGTCTGGATATAGTTTTTTTAAACCTAATAAATCTTCAGATTTAACGATCGGGTTTTTAAAGAAACTACCAGCATTTGGAGCGACCATAGGGTCAGGTAGCTTTGATCGCCGAATAAAACAGACGATGTCAGAAATCATTTTTGGCGTTAAATAATCTTCAAAATTTCGATCATGCTTCATCTCTATCTGCATATGATGCCTCATAATTTCATTTTTTAATGCAGGGTATTCGATGCATATATTTGGCTTAAGCGATAAACGCAGATTTACAGATACAATGACATATTGGTCTTGGCCTGACCTCTTGAAAAAACTATCTCGATAACCAAATTGACAATCCTCGAGATTCATTTTTTTATATTGCCCTGTTGTTTTATCGACAACCTCTAAAGAGTCAAATCTATCGCTGAGTTCAACTCCGTATGCACCTATATTTTGTATAGGTGCAGCGCCGACTGATCCCGGAATTAATGAGAGATTTTCAAGTCCATACCAACCCATATCTAATGTTTTAATAACAAGTTGGTGCCAATCCTCACCGGCGCCAATATTTACGACTAAATTGTCTTTATCTTGAGAAAAAAGCTCAATACCCATTATTTTTATTTGTACTACAAGCCCTCTTATGTCGTTAGCAAATAAAACATTGCTGCCTTTTCCCAATACGATAATCGATAGATCTCTTTCTTTACCCCAAACTAGCGCCTCGGAAAGTTCTTTTTTTGATGAAATAATACAAAAATACTCTGCCTTGGACTCAAAATTAAAAGTATGTAGTTTCTTAAGTGACACATTTTTCTCAACACTCAACATTGCCCTTTTACCTAGTTAAATGTCGAAATAAATCATCAACAGCGTCTTCGATAAGGGTTAGGACACCCTCGAAGCCGCCCTCACCTCCAATATAGGGATCTGGAACCTCATTTTTTTTACTAGATCCATACTTAAGGAGTAGCTCCAAAGATCCATTGAAATCATGAGGAGCCATAGCTTTTAGATCATGCAGATTTTGCTTATCCATCGCCAAAATGTAATCAAATTCATAGAAATCTCCAAATGATACTTGGCGTGCTTTAAGTTTTGAAAGGTCGTAATTATGGCGAAGAGCAATTTTTTGAGCCCTTGGATCTGGGGGTCGACCGATATGCCAATCACCTGTACCAGCAGAATCAACAACGATACGATGCTCCAATTTCTCAACAGCTATCTTTTTTTCTAAAATAGCATGTGCTGTAGGTGATCTACAGATATTACCAAGACAAACAAATAAAATTTTTGATTGATTTTTCAATTATCTTACCCTATGAACTGGTTGTTAAAAATTTAATGACATCTTCCAAATCCTCTTTTGTATCAACCCCTTTGGGCACATCAACTACTGCTTTATCTACATGTATTCTTTCACCATGCCACATAAAACGTAACTGCTCTAAAAACTCTATTTTTTCTATAGGGGCGGCAGGCCATAATACAAATTTATTGAGCATTGACACTCGATAGGCATAAATACCTACATGACGCATGGGTAAATCTGTATTAGACATCTTATCCTTCGTACCATTAATATCTTCGCGGAGCCAAGGAATCGCGGCACGACTGAAAAGTAAAGCTAGTCCAGCAGCATCAACAACTACTTTCACCACATTTTTATCGATAAAATCCAAAGGGCTATCTATCGGCTCAAAAAGAGTAGCTACACCAACAGAATCCCTGGCTGCTAAATTAGAGGCTACTTGATTTATAGCCTCTGGGGGAATAAGTGGCTCATCCCCCTGGACATTAACTACTATGTGCTCTGGAGGTAAATTTAGATGTTTTGAAACTTCCTGCAATCTATCTGTACCAGATTGATGATCACTAGAAGTCATAACAACCTCACCTCCAAAACTAATAACCTCATCAAATATTTTTTTATTATCTGTTGCAACAATTACTCTATTGGCATGGCTTTTTCGCGACTGAGTATAAACGTGATTTATCATCGTTATGCCATTAATTTTTACTAGAGGTTTTCCAGGAAATCTCGACGAATCAAAGCGAGCAGGAATAATAACTGTAAAACTCATAATACCTCACAATTTTTTTAAAATAATAATCCCATTAGTTTTTTTAAATAATATTACAAATCTAAATATCAATTAAACGAAGCTTTTCCAAGAGACTTTGTGAGAAAACTGAGTCAACTGTAGCTTCTATGTCAAGGACCCAAATCTTATCACTATTAATTTTTTTACACTTTACAGCATCTTTAGCTGTAATGATTACTGGAAGCTCATCCTCAAATAAAAATTCATCGCCATTATAGTAATGATGATCATTTAAGCTATGCAAGATGGGCTCAAATCCTATACTAGTTAAAGTATTAGCGAATCTATGAGGATCACCAATACCTGCAACCGCATGTACCTTTTTACTAAATTCCCAGCCATCAACAAATGACTCAACTAAACTGCCTGAAACAAACTCATTAGTGATTTGTAGAACCTCATTAGAAACTAGATTTTTTAACCTTATTGGTTTGATGAAGGAGAATGAGCTATTGTTCATAGAGCTTTCAATACGCTCTATTGAATCTTCCTTAAAGTTTATACTGTTATAGCTTGTAACAATAAAATCAACTTCTTTTAATCTACGCAATGGTTCTCTTAGTGGGCCAGAGGGTAAAAGTTGTCCATTACCAAATTTTTTTCTGCCATTAATGACAGCAATTTCTATATCCCTCGGAAGTTTATAATGCTGAAGGCCATCATCACTTAAGATCACATCACAATCAGTGTTTTCAAGTAAATGGCTTGCCGCTCGATAACGGTTGGGGTCGACACTTACTGGGCAAACATTTGCTAGCAATAGAGGTTCATCTCCAACATCAGAAGCATGCGAGCAACCGTTCAAGAGCACAGGATAAATAGGTGCATTCCCTTTATACCCTCGGCTAACAATACCTGGATTATAACCAGCATCTTTCAAAAAATGCGCTATAGTGATAACCAAGGGTGTCTTACCGGTTCCACCAGTGCTTATGTTTNCAATCACGATGACCGGTACTGTTAGTGATGGATTAGGATTAATTTTTGTTTGCAGAAACCGACGGATAACTACAAAAATAGAAAAAATCCATGATAGCGGTAACAGAAAGAATGCCCACCCTGAACGGCGACTAGATAAATCCTCAAAAAAATTAGCAGCGCTCATCTTTTATAAACTTTATTCATTAAAGTCACTTTTTTCCTCTACTACAATTTTATTATGAAGTTTTGCGTAATGTTTGTTTAGCTGTAATAACTCTTCATGTGTTCCTTGCTCAACGATCTTTCCTTTGCTCATCATTAAAATTCTATCTGCGTTTTCAATAGTAGAAAGGCGATGGGCTATAACGAAAGTCGTACGCCCTCTCATTACAGTCTCTAATGCTTCTTGAATATACCTTTCAGTTTGCGAATCTAGAGCTGAGGTGGCCTCGTCGAGAATCAAAACAGGAGCATCTTTTAAAATAGCCCTAGCGATAGCAAGTCGTTGTCGCTGACCTCCAGACAACTTTATACCTTGGTCTCCAATAATAGTTTCAAAGCCATTAGGCAACTGTTCAATAAATTCAAGCGCATTAGCTGCTCTCGCAGCAGCTTCAACTTCATCTTTTGTTCGATTCGCTAATGTGCCGTATGCGATATTGTTATGAATAGTGTCGTTAAAAAGACTTATTTTTTGCGATACAAGCGCTATATGGCTGCGTAAATTTTCTAACTTATAGCTTTTTAGATCCTTGCCATCTAGGCTAATCGTTCCATCATTGATTTCATAAAAGCGCGGAATCATACTTATCAGGGTACTCTTACCACTGCCTGAACGGCCAACTAATGCAACTGTCTCGCCAGCTTTCACATTAAAAGTTACACCATTCAACACATTTTTATCATCAGCCGCGTAAGCAAAATTTACTTTTGAAAATTCAAAACATCCATCAACTTTATCTTTTTCGATAACACCCTCATCAATTTCTTCGTTGTTATCTAATGTTGAAAAAAGCGTCCCAGCAGCAGCGATACCTTGCTGTATTTTACTATTTACTCCTGACAGAGCTCTTACAGGTTTTGCAAGTAAGGCAGCTGAGGCCAAAAATTTTACGAAATCACCTCCACTCATTTCTGATAAAACAGCAGGGTCAAGGACAAGCCACATCAAAAAAGAGAGTGCTGATGCTACTAGCAACTGAATTACTGGGGTGCTGATTGACTCAGTTATAGATAATTTCATTTGCTGTTTTCTGCTATTTTTGCTGGCGTCTTTCATACGTTGACGCTCGAAATATTTTGCGCCGTAAAGGTGCATATCTCTGTATCCTCCAACAAATTCTTGAGTTACTTGGGCCACATCACCCATGGAAGACTGAATTCTTAGCGCTAATTTTCTAAAACGCTTGCTAACCGATAAAACAACCAGCCCTATAATAGGTAATATAGTCAAAAATATTAGCGCTAACTTCCAATTCAAATAAAATAAATAACTAATTAAACCAATAACTAAAGCACCTTCACGTATCATGACTTTAAGAGAATTTGTTGCAGCCTGAGTAACCTGAGATACTATAAAAGTTGTTCGAGCAACCAAATGACCACTCATGCTGGAATCGAAATAACTAGCTGGCAATGACGTATATTTATTAAAAACAGCAATGCGGAGATTATGGACAAGTATTTGTGAAACATAGGTCATGCAGTAACCCCCTACAAAAAAAGAGAGTCCTCTAACTAGAGCTATTATTAACATTATTAAAGGGACCATCCAACGAGTATCCAGAACATTTCCGCCATCTGCTGACAAAGCGTTCACAATATGAATAGTTATACCGCTTTCGTGTTTACCTGCCTCTGTTAAATCTGAGGGATCAGCGGTCATTCCTCCAATTGCGTTTACCGTGTAGCCAAACAGATCAATAAATGCTATCTCCATTGAAGAAAAAATAATTAATCCTAAAATACTTAGAAAGAAAATACCGAGATACCTTTTGACGTAAGATAATAATCTCATATAAATTTTTAGATTAGATATTTCTAGGTGACTAGAATCAGCTTTTTTTTGAGTCACAATTATTTCCTAAATTTATTTCATAGACTTAGCTTAACAAAAAAGAAAAAATTCAAAAACTTGCTACACATACTAAAGATAAATTTACATTGTTCAAAGACTAAAATACATCTAGACTCCCTTATAAGTTATCTTTTTAATAAATAGAGCAAATATTTACCTACAGACTGTTGATTTCAGATATACACATTGTAAAATATGTGTAATAACGATAAAGGTAGAGAGGCAACAAATAATGGCTACAAAGCAATCGGTTTTAACCAATACATTAAATCTAGATGCAGTCAAGGTTCTTAGGAACACTTACACACTCCTGTCATTAACATTATTATTTAGCGCAGCGATGTGTGGTGTTGCCATGGCTGTAAATGCACCTTTTATGGGGCTTTGGATGCTGTTACCATACATAGGTTGTTTATGGATGGTTGAAAAAAATAAAAATCGCACAGCTGGATTATTTTGGGTGTTTGCACTAACAGGCTGGATGGGTTTCACTTTAGGTCCAATAATCTCTTACTACTTAGCTAGCTCTGGATCTCAAATTATATTAATGGCGTTAGGTGGAACAGCACTAATTTTCTTTGCTTGTTCTTCTTATGTTCTAGTCACAAAAAAAGAGCTGTCCTTTATGGGTGGTTTTCTCATGACAGGTCTAATAATTGCTTTCATAGCAGCGATAGCTAATATTTTTCTTCAGATTCAAGGGCTAGCTTTAGCGCTATCTTGCATATTTCTTTTAATCTCGTCGGGTATTATCATGTGGCAAACAAGTGCCATCATTCACGGTGGAGAACGAAATTACATCTCTGCGACTGTTACACTTTATGTGATGTTATATAACATATTTACGAGTCTCCTGCATTTACTTAGCGCAGCGCGAGATTAATCACATGTGGAAATTAAAATAAAAGAAAAGATAAATTTTTTACGTAAACTAGCTGATTGGTCTGAGAAAAATGCCGAGGAACTCTCTGTTCAAGAAAACTTATTGCTCACATCAGAGCATTTAGAAATTCTCATTTTAGCAAGAGAATTCTATGCTGAGTATGGGTTTTCACCCTCAATGCGACCACTAATTAAAACTATCGGTATTAAATTGAGTACTGACAAAGCCCACAGCATATACCTGATGAGATTGTTCCCTAAAAGCCCAGCTAAAATTATAGCTAAATTAGCAGGACTGCCAAAGCCAAGAAATTGTTTGTAAAATCAATATATAAAAATATAAAGGATATTTTCTATGTCTAATAATGATGAAGATTTATCAAAAGAGGTTTGTGAAGCTTGTTCACCTAATGCCAAACGGCTTACAGCTTCTGAAGAAAAACTTCTATTAAAAAAATTGCCCTCATGGAATATCAAAAATCACCAAAATGTACCTCAAATCACAAAACAATTTAACTTTGATAATTTTCAACAAGCTATTAAATTTGCCAATCAGGTAGGAGGAATAGCTGAGTTGGCTGGACATCATCCTGCAATTCTTATTGAATGGGGGAAAGTAGAAGTAACATGGTGGAGCCACGAAATGGCTGGACTCCACAGAAATGATTTTATTATGGCATCGAAAACTGATGATATATTTGAAAATTAACTCTTCATCAGATCACTTAATTGTATTTTAAAAATTGTAAATTAGATCATGTGATATATTTTTAATTTCAGGGATCTCATTCGTGCAGCAAATAAATCNAGATAAATATAACCACCAGCTCAATCTTAAAATAAAAAATTTAAAGAAAAATTTTTCTCACATCCCACTACCAATCCTTGAAATATATAAATCTGAAGCTATTCATTTTAGAATGAGATCTGAATTTCGAATTTGGCATAAAAATGATCAGGTATTTTATGCTATGAATAATCCTGATAAAAAAATTCCATATATAATTACTGAATTTCTAGTGGGCTCAAAAAAAATCAATGAGCTTATGCCTCTGTTATTAATTGAAATAAATAAACATGATGAGCTCAAAAATAAATTATTTTCAGCAAAATTTTTAACAACGCTTAGTGGTGACACGGCTGTGACTCTTATATATCACAAACCTATAGATGAAAACTGGAGGAAAGCAGCCTCCGATCTTCATTTAAAATTTAATATAAATATTATAGGTAGGAGCCGAAAGAAAAAATTAACGATCGGTTATGACTATGTTGTAGAAAAGTTACTTGTAGATGGAGTTAATTATTACTATAAACAAATTGAGAACGGTTTTACGCAGCCCAATGCGAAAATAAATCAAGCGATGCTTAGTTGGTCATATCATCAAACACAAAAATGTGGTGATGATTTGCTAGAACTATACTGCGGTAATGGAAATTTTACTTGCGTGCTGTCGCAAAACTTTGAAAAAATACTTGCCACTGAAATATCTAAAGATTCGGTTGATGCTGCTTATTTCAATTTAAAGAAAAATAATATTGAGAATGTTTCAATTTGTAGAATGTCTAGCGAGGAAATAACTTTAGCTTTAAATGGCGTTAGAAAATTTCGTAGACTGAAAAATATTGATCTAGATAACTATAAGTTAAATACAATATTTGTAGATCCTCCGCGTGCAGGTTTAGATGAAAAAACTTTAAATTTATTAAAAAAATTTAAGAATATTCTTTATATTTCATGTAATCCGCTAAGCTTACTAGAAAATATCCAAGGTATAAGCAACACTCACGTTATAGAAAATTTTGCAGTTTTTGATCAATTTCCATACACAGATCACCTTGAATGCGGTGTTTTTCTTCAAAAAAAACTTTAACAAATTAAAGATTAATAATAACTAAGTAATGAATTTATATGTTTATTTTTATAAAAACTGCTTTTTATATAATTCAGTTGAGATAAAGTATAAAAAATAGTTTTTCCACCTTAGTAGTTTTTGTTGTATATATAGTTATAATGAATTGGCAGATGTCTGCATAAATTTAATCCAGAAAATAAAAGAGAATAATATGAGTAAAGGTACAGTGAAGTGGTTTAATGCTGACAAAGGTTTCGGTTTTATTACCCCAGAAGATGGTGGTAAAGATCTATTTGTTCATCATTCAGAAATAAAAAATGGCGGCGGTTATGCTACCTTAAATGACGGACAAGCTGTGTCGTTCGATGTCGGTCAAGGGCAGAAAGGGCCTTGTGCAAATAACGTAGTTCCCGAATAATTTATACGCAAGATAAATCTTAAAAGACGACGGATTAAGTATAAACCGTCGTCTTTTTTTTTAATAAATAAACTGCTAATTTTCAAAAAATATCCTGATATATACAGGAGAAAATTTTTGTAGTTTTTTTACAAAAACTTTAATTTTTTTTGTTTTTTCTATATAATAGTGATGATAGTTTTTGACTAAATCATTAACCTAAGTTGAATATGACGGCGCATAGTCTTATAGCAATTGACCGATATCCTGAGGAGTAACCTGTGGACAAAAAGATTTCAAAAATAATTTATACTAAAACTGACGAGGCTCCAGCTTTAGCAACTTATTCTCTCTTACCTATTGTCAATGCGTTTACTAAGGCTGCAGATGTTGTTGTCGAAACCTCTGATCTTTCTTTAGCTTCAAGAATTATATCTGCTTTTCCTGAGAAATTACCAAAAGATAAACAAGAAGTTAATGCTTTAGAGGAGCTAGGTGCCCTCACGCAAGATCCAAATGCCAATATTATCAAGCTTCCCAACATAAGTGCCTCTATACCTCAGCTTCAGGATGCAATATCCGAACTTCAGTCAAAAGGATATGAATTGCCTGATTATCCTGAAACAGCTAAAGACCCTGAATCAATAGCGATCAAAAATAAATATGCAAAGGTGCTTGGAAGTGCAGTAAACCCTGTCCTCCGTGAAGGAAATTCAGACCGAAGAGCCCCAAGTGCCGTAAAACAATTTGCGCGCAAAAATCCACACTCTATGGGTAAATGGAGCCAATCTTCAAGAACACATGTTGCTCATATGAGGAGTGGGGATTTCTATAGTAGTGATATAGCTACTGTTTTGAAGAAATCTGGACCGCTAAAGATCCAGCATGTCGATGCTAAAAATAAAATCACTATAATGAAAGATAATATTGCTGCTGATAGCGAAGACTTGGCAAGCATTATGTTCATGAGTGTTAAAGCTTTGCGGAAGTTCTTAGATGAAGAGATGGAAGGTGCTAGAAAAGCAGACTTATTGTTTTCATTACACTTAAAAGCAACAATGATGAAGATCTCAGATCCTATTATATTTGGCCATGCTGTTACTGTTTACTACGAAGAAGCATTTAAAAAATATGAATCGATTCTGGCTGAATTAGAGGTAAATCCAAATGATGGGATAGGTAGTGTTTTGAAGAAAGTTGATCAGTTACCCTACTCTATGAGAGTTGAAGTTGAAACAGAGTTTAGAAAGTGTTACGAAATTCGACCAGAAATGGCCATGGTAGATTCTGATAAAGGCATCACTAACTTACATGTTCCAAGTGATGTGATTGTTGACGCATCTATGCCATCGATGATACGAAGTGGCGGAAAAATGTGGAACGCGCATGGTAAACTAAAAGATACAAAAGCAGTTATTCCAGACACCAGCTATGCAACCATATATCAAGAGGTAATTAACTTTTGTAAGCACCATGATGCATTTGATCCAACAACGATAGGAACAGTTTCCAACGTAGGTCTCATGGCAAAAAAAGCGGAAGAATATGGCTCACACGATAAGACATTTATTGTGCCATCAAAAGGAAAAATGCAGGTGATTGGGCAGGATGGTGAGATTTTACTTCAGCATGAAAATGTTGAGGAAGGTGACATATGGCGCATGTGTCAAGTGAAAGATGACCCTATACGAGACTGGGTAAAATTAGCTGTTAACCGCGCCCAATCAAGCAATACGCCAGCAATTTTCTGGTTAGATGATAAGCGCGGTCATGATGCACAGATGATACATAAAGTAAAAAGATATCTTAAAGATCATAGTACAGAAGGAATTCGTATTGAAATTATGAGCCCGGAGAGAGCTATTCGTTTAACTATGGAGAGAATGAAAAATGGCAAAGATACTATATCTGTTACAGGAAATGTGTTGAGGGATTATTTAACTGATCTATTTCCAATATTAGAGCTTGGGACTAGTGCAAAAATGCTATCAATTGTCCCTCTTATGGCAGGAGGAGGCCTCTATGAAACAGGTGCTGGAGGTTCTGCACCAAAACATGTACAGCAGTTCATAGAAGAAGGGCATCTCAGATGGGATTCACTAGGAGAATTTCTTGCTTTGGCAGTTTCATTGGAAGATATTGCTACAAAAACTGATAATGCTAAAGCAAAAATTCTTGCTGAGTCGTTAGATAAGGCAACATGCCGGCTTCTAGAAGAAGGGAAATCACCATCAAGAAAAGTTAAAGAGCTTGATAATAGAGGCAGTCATTTTTATTTAGCTCTGTATTGGTCTGACGAAATCTCGAAACAATCTGGGTGTGCTGAACTCCAAGCAATTTTCAAGAAATTATCAAAGAAACTTAGAGATAAAGAAAAGGCTATTTTGGATGAGCTGATAACTTGTCAGGGAAATAATGTTGATATCGGAGGCTACTATCAACCTAATTTTGAAATAGCGGAAAAAGCTATGCGGCCAAGTAAAACACTCAATTCCATATTAAGCAGCGTAGAATAATAAGTTGTAATTTTCTATTATAAAGATTTAAATATTCGAAGCCAGAATGAGTGAAGAGGAAACTCTATCAAAATCTATGGTTAATAAATTGTATTTATCAGTTTTTTTGCTTATCTCAATCCTCTTGGTTGGCTCTTGCCCTGCTTACTCAGAAAAAATCTCATTAAATTCAATATTAACTCCAAAAGATATCGATAATATTCACATTTATAAAATTTCAAGTGATAAAAATTCTACTGACTTTTTAATTACAGTTAAAAAGTCAGTCCCCCTACATATGCATGTTAATCATACAGAGACTATTTATGTTTTGGACGGGGAAGCAGAATTCCAGGAAAATAATCAGCGATATATGATTAAACAAGGAGATTATCTGCGAATAAAGAAAGGTACTCCTCACGGAGTTAAAGTAACATCTGCCAAGCCTTTGAAAGTGTTATCAGTTCAAGCACCTGAATTTCTCGGCAAAGATCGAATATTTCTACCTGAAAAAGAATGAATATGATAAAAGCAGGCGTTCCTATCTATTCACCCCTTCAGATTTTTTTTGGAACCTTTTGTTTTGGACCTCTCGCAATGCTTTACTTTCTTTGGAAGAATTTTCAAAATATGCAACTTTTTGTTGAGGCTAAAAAAGTAATTTTTTATGGATCTATTTTTGTAGTTATATTGGCAACATGTCTTCAATTATCGCCAAGTAATATAACTTTACTTATTCCTGGTTTAATCGTTCCATTTTTCTATGCGTTAGCTGCACTACAAATATCAACATCAATGCAAGTAACCAAGAAAGATATAGAAGCTAATTCTAGTTGGCGCATACAGTCTCTATGGAATATTATAGGTTTTGGTTTGCTTTTTTATCTGCCATGGGAGTTATTCTTTATGCTTCTGCAGAAAATTAATGTGGCATAGAGCCAATAATTCATTAATTTATATTTAGTATTGGAGAAAAAAATGACTGCCTATTTGATCGGAGAGGTCTTTATTACTGATGAGTCTTGGGTATCCAGTTATGCTATAAATGTTCACGAAATTGCACATAAGCATGGTGGTAAATATTTATCTAGAAGCGGGAATATTAAGCAAGTGGAAGGTAAGCGTGTCGATATCTCACTTATAGCCTTAGTTGAGTTTCCAAATTTGGAAGCAGCTCAAGCATTTATTGATGACCCAGACTATCAAGAATTCAGGAAATTAAGGATGAATGGTAGTAACAGCACTGTACATATAATAGATAATAGTGATGCTGCTGGAACTATTCCATACCTAAAATAGAGACTCTATAGTTTAAAAAAACTGCTAAAATACTAACATTTTTTAAACTATCACTATTTATAAGATTTACTGGGTATATTAACCATCAATAAATTTAGCAGGAATTTTTACCACAGTGCCACCGGATAGATATTTTTTTTCTAGTTGTATTTTACCAGCATTCAAATCAAGAATTCTTTGGGCAGAAGTTTTAATTAAATGCTGAAAATCTTTCTCTATTTTTTTTCTTTCAACCTCAAAAGAAGCTTGCTCTTCCTTAGTAAGTTTAATCCAATTTTCTAGAATTGGTATATGAGCTGTTGCCTTTGTCAATTCTGAAAAAACTTCATATGCTATATCATCGCTGAGATTGCTATCTAGGTGACTGGACAGTTTGTTGATCCTTATCGCACCCTCAGTCAAACAAATCTGATCCTGAACGATCGCGGATGCAATTACCCGAATACTCTCCTTGAATTCGTCCTGACGCTTGACTAAGTGCTTTGATAGAATATCAACATTATTTTTTCTTTGTAAACTTTGCTTACGAATTTTTAGATGAAGAATCAAAGCGTACAAACCTAATATAAAAATTATTGACACCGCTATAATAATGTATTCTATATAAATATCTGAATTCATTGTTTAATTTTCACTAAAACTGATCATTGAATTTTTTTTTAATTATATATTTCACGCTATTTTTTGTCATCCAAGTCGTGTTTAAGTGAAAAATTTTCAACATCTCTATCTTGATCGACCCAAACCTGTGGAATATTACGCTTTGTATCGGGGCCTAATTTTTTGATTGTCTCAAACCTATTCATAAGATTGCCTTTACCCGTTTTCATTCGCTTTTTTGCCATCTCGAATGCATTCTGGCTTTTTTCAATGTGCTCACCAATATTGTCTAATGACTCTATTACCAAGGCCATTTGGTCATAAAGCTTTCCTGCTTCATCAGAGATTTTCTGTGAATTTCTATTTTGATCTTCGAAGCGCCAAACATTTTTGACAATCTTCAACATAGCCATCAAAGTACTAGGACTTGAGAGTATAATATTCTTCTTATATGCATCATTAAATAACATATCATCATTTTGCAAAGCCAACATAAAAGCTCCCTCTATTGGTATGAATAACAATACAAAATCAAGGGTATTAATACCCTCAAGTTGCTCATAAGATTTTTCACTTAATTCTTTTATATGACTTTTTACCGAGCTAATATGATGTTTTAAATAATTTTTTTGCTCAATAACATCAGGCTCGTTTTTGTATCGCTCATAGTGTGTTAGCGAGACCTTTGAGTCTATGACCATATCTCTTTGATCAGGCATATGAATAATCACATCAGGAAGCCTTCGCCGCCCCTCTTGATCTAGATGTGGCTCTTGAGTGACATACTCTCTTGGACTTGATAGACCCGATTCCTCAAGCATTCTCTCCAAAATCATTTCCCCCCAGTTACCCTGAGACTTGCTATCACCCTTAAGAGCACTTGCTAAATTAGAAGCTTCTCCTCTAACTAGATTGGTTTGTTTCATCAACTCTTTAATTGATCCATTCATCTCGCTTCTCGCAGCATTTTCTCTATGATGAGAATCCTCAATATGCTTATGAAATCTAGTGATTTCCTCGCGCAGTGGCCCAATAGAAGAATTGAGTGTACGTTGATTGTCTTTTGAAAATTTCTCCTGCTTAGAATCAAATATTCGATTAGCTAAATTCTCAAATTCTTTACCTAGTATTTCACGAGATTGTTTCAATAAAGCTGACTGCTCATTAAATTTAGCCTCATCTGATAAAGACTGCTCTTTAAATCTAACTTGCTCCATTTCCAAACGTGTCGCTAGTACAGCATTTTGTTGGTCACGTGATGCTATGGCACCCTTTGCAAAAAAGAATACTGTTAATGCACCAAGAATGAATCCGCCAATAATAAAACTAAAATAAACCATGGTCATATTAACTACATCTCCTGATTAGTTTTAGGGGTCATAAAAAAATAAAAAATCTATCAAGTACATCTTTTTTCGAATCATAGGTTATGCGATCATAGATTTTAACTAGGATAACAAAGTTTAACGCTATGATGCGCCCGCTTTTTAATATTCATGCAATAAAGGAACAAATTAAGTCAGGGGCATTAGTGCTCACAGCTACTGATCAACTTGCAATAATAGTAAGGGAAAGCTGGGGGCAATACCAAATAGAACAGGGAAATATCAGCTGGGCTGAACCTGAAATTTTCACAATTGAAAGATGGGTCAAAGAAACTTGGTTGCTTTGTTGTGATGATAAGGAATTGAAAACTCCAGATTGCGCTATTATTACCGATCTGACAGAACATGTTATTTGGGAAAAAATAATTGCAGATAACTTCGAGGCTCTAGCCCCAGAAAATTACTCGGGTGTCGCAAGAGATAGTTATAATATCATGCAAAGATGGGGAATTCCTTCCTCAAAAATTAGGGATAATGCACCGTTATTTTATAATTGGGTTTCACAATTTAAATTAGCTTTAAAAAAATATAACTTCATCACTGAAACTGATACTGTTCAGATTTTAACTCATTTCTTTGAAGAAAAAAAAATCAAAAAAATTGACAGTACTATTATACTTGGATTTGATCAGATACCTCCCTCATATCAGCGTTTGTTAAAAGCAGCCTCCAAGAAAATTTTACAAGAACCGCTAGAGTACAGGCATAAAAAAAATACCCAGATATCGCCGAAACAGATCGAATTTTTTAATATTGATCAGGAAATTAGGGCAGCTGCTAGATGGGCAAAAAAAATTCACTCAAAATATCCAGAACGACGCATAGGGATTATTTTATCTGACTCTGCTCTGAAACTTAAAGCTACTGACAGAATTATTTCGGAAGAACTAAATCCTATCAGTCATGAGAAAAACTCTTTTAGTGAAACCTGCTTATATAAATCATCAATTGGTATTAAGCTCAGTGATGCACCAATTATTTCAACTGCCCTCTTTTTATTATCAACAAATTTTGGGAGATCAAATCTCGAGGAATATTGTCAACTTATTCACTCTCCTTTTTGGGGAAAAAATAATTTATTATCAACCAAAGTAACTGCTGAGAAATATCTACGAAAAAGAGGTCTACCAGAGCTGTCTATTAAGGAGTTCATAAGTGCACTGAAATATTCAGAAAAAGAGTGTGCACCTATCGATAATGATAGTTTAAATGATAGCTTTTGCTGTCAAGAAGCAAGCGATCATATGAAAGGTATATCCAAAAAAAATTATTTTTCCTTCTGGGCAGTCCTTTTTCAAAAACAACTAGACTCTTACGGTTGGCCTGGATTACAAAACCTTGATAGCACAGAAGAAGGCCAAAAAAAAGAGTGGTTTAGCTCACTTGAGACCCTTGCCTCTCTTGATCAACTTAAAAAAAAGGTGCCTATAGAAGAAGCGTTAAAACTTCTTAGCCGAGCAACGAATAAATATCTCTTCAAACATAGTATTACCGATTGTCCAATTCGTATAATGGGATTACTAGAAAGTAATGCATTAGAATTTGATC
>NYXF01000074.1 GCA_002685455.1 Porticoccus sp.
GCGACTTTACTAGATGAAGGATACCCTATAAGAATGACAGGTCAAGATATAGCTAGAGGGACATTTTCTCATCGTCATGCAGTCATTCATAACCAAAAAGATGGCTCAAGTTATATACCTTTAAAAGAGATACCAGAGAAATCTTCAAATTTTGAAATTTACGATTCTTTCTTATCAGAAGAAGCAGTGCTTGGTTTTGAATATGGTTACGCCTCCACATCTCCTAAGGGTTTGGTTATATGGGAAGCACAATTTGGTGATTTTGCAAACGGAGCTCAGGTGGTTATAGATCAATTCATTACAAGCGGCGAACATAAATGGGGGCGTATGTGTGGTCTCATTATGCTGTTACCCCATGGATATGAAGGTCAGGGCCCAGAGCATTCCTCTGCTCGATTGGAAAGATTCCTTCAGCTATCCGCTGAACATAATATACAGGTTTGTATCCCAACAACACCAGCTCAGGTTTATCATATGATTCGTCGACAAGCTATAAGACCGATGCGACGGCCCCTTGTTGTAATGAGTCCTAAATGGATATTACGTCATAAATTAGCAACCTCATCGATCGAGGATCTTTCGAAAGGTAAGTTTATGAATTTAATGCAAGATCAAGAGGTTGATAAAGATAAGACAGACCGTTTGATTCTTTGTTCTGGAAAAGTTTACTATCATCTTTATGAAGCTAGACAAGAGAAAAAAATTGTTAATGTAGCGTTGGTCCGTATTGAGCAATTATATCCTTTCCCCGATAATGATCTTATGAAGGCCTTACAAGAATATAAAAAATTGAAAGATGTTGTATGGTGTCAAGAAGAACCAATTAATCAAGGCGCATGGTATAGTAGTCAGCACCATATGCGTAATATTATCAATAAGTTCAATAAAAATCTTACTTTAAGCTATGCTGGCCGTGAAGCTTCTGCAGCACCGGCCTGCGGATATATGTCATTGCATCTTGAAGAACAAAAGAAGTTTATTGATGAAGCCTTAACTTATAATCATAAATTATAAAAATCATTGCTATTTTTAAATTGAGGAAGAAACAGCATGAGTATTGAAATAAAAGCACCTACATTTCCTGAGTCAGTCCAAGAGGGGAGTATAGCCACGTGGCATAAAAAACCAGGCGAAACCGTGGCCAGAGATGATCTGCTTGTTGACATTGAAACAGACAAAGTTGTACTAGAAGTTGTAGCCCCTGCTGATGGAAAGTTAGAAAAAACACATAAAGAAGAGGGTGATACAGTACTTAGTAACGAAGTCATTGCTTCTATCATTGAAGGAGCGATATCTAAATCAGTTTCAGAAGTAGACGAAAAAATTGAAAACAACCCAACCCCACAAGAAGAAGAAAAAATTGCTAGCCCTTCGGCTAGAAAGCTTGCTAGCGAAAAAGGTGTAGACCTTAAAAATATCTCTGGTAGCGGAAAAGATGGTCGGATTACTAAAGAGGATATTTCTAACGATGATGGCAATGTGATCAGTAAACCACAGAGTACTGCTTCTGCTGAAAAACCAATAGATTCCATGCCGGCTGATGAAAGAATCGAAAAACGTGTGCCCATGACAAGAATGCGCTCCAGAATCGCAGATAGATTACTAGAGGTAACCCAAACAACAGCTATGCTGACTACTTTTAATGAAGTAGATATGCATAGAGTTATGAATCTGAGAACAGAGTTTAAAGAAGATTTTTCAAATCTACATCCAGGTGCCCGTTTGGGTTTTATGGGCTTCTTTGTTCGTGCTGCGACTGAGGCATTAAAGAGATTTCCATCTGTTAATGCATCAATTGATGGTGCTGATGTTATTTACCATGCTTATCAAGATATTGGTGTAGCAGTTTCCACAGAAAAAGGATTGGTTGTACCTGTTTTGCGTAATACAGACAATATGAGTATTGCGGATGTTGAAAGGACTATCGCAGAGTTTGGAGGAAAAGCTCGAGATGGAAAGCTCACAATAGAAGAAATGACAGGGGGAACTTTTACAATCACTAATGGCGGTGTATTTGGATCGTTATTATCCACTCCTATATTAAATCCTCCTCAAGCCGCTATATTGGGAATGCACTCCATAAAAGAGCGTCCAGTTGCTGAAAATGGCTCTGTTGTTATACGTCCCATGATGAATTTAGCTTTATCGTATGATCACCGCCTAATAGATGGTCGGGAGGCAGTCAGCTTTTTGGTCTCAATTAAGGAAATGATTGAGAATCCAGCTAAGATACTTCTTGAAATATAATATGTAAAACATTGTTTAAAAAGAGATTATTATGTCTGAAAATTATGATGTCATCGTTATAGGAGCGGGCCCTGCAGGTTATGTTGCAGCTATTAGGGCTGCACAGTTAGGCCTAAAAACGATCTGTATTGAAAAATGGCGGAATGCAGATGGTGATGGTGTAAATGGCGGTACTTGCTTAAATGTAGGTTGCATTCCATCTAAGTCATTACTAGATAGTTCTTATAAGTTTTATGAGGCAAAGAACCAACTGGATATACATGGAATCAGTACAGGCGAAATATCTATTGATTTAAAGGCTATGGTCGACAGAAAAAATAAGATAATCAATCAACTAACAGATGGAATTGCTGGTTTATTTAAGGCAAATGGTGTCGAATCGTTATTTGGAACAGCTAAATTGTTAGCTGGACGAAAAGTTGAATGTGTCATGCACAATGGTGAAAAAAAGAACCTGACCGCTAGCAATATTATTATTGCGACTGGATCAAAACCTATTGATATTCCAGTAGCAAAAATTAATGGCAGCACCATAGTAGATTCCAGTGGAGCACTCGAAATCATTGAAACCCCAAAAAGACTTGGAATCATTGGTTCTGGCATAATAGGCCTTGAGCTTGGTAGTGTATGGAATAGACTAGGCAGTAAAGTTGTATTAATTGAAGCAATGGACAACTTTCTATCTATCATAGATCAACAGATTGCTAAAGAAACCAAGAAAATTTTTACAAAACAGGGAATGGATATACGCCTAAGCTCACGTGTTACAGCAACAAAAGTAAAGGGAAAAGAAGTTACAGTTACTTATAAAAATAGTGCAGGCGAAGAAACATCTGAAAAATTTGATAAATTAATTGTATGTGTCGGACGTGCGCCATATACCAAGGGTTTGCTGGCTGACGATAGCGGTGTAGATCTTGATGAAAGAGGATCCATATTTGTCAATGATCAATGTGAAACTACAGCAGGCGGAGTTTGGGCGGTTGGTGACGTCGTTAGAGGCCCGATGTTAGCACATAAGGGCTCAGAAGAGGGGGTTATGGTTGCTGAGCGCATTGCTGGTCAAAAAACACAAATAAATTACGATATTATTCCTAACGTTATTTACACACACCCAGAGGTAGCCGCTGTAGGTAAGACAGAAGAGCAACTAAAACAAGCCGGTGAGGATTATGATGTTGGGGTGTTCCCTTTTTCTGCTAGCGGAAGAGCTATGGCCGCTAACGATACAGACGGCATTGTAAAAATGATTGCTGATACTAAAACAGGAAGAATACTCGGTTGCCATATCGTTGGACCTAGTGCGGCAGACCTAGTCCAGCAAATCGCAATTGCTATGGAATTTGGATCCAATGCCGAAGATATTGCAATGACTGTCTTCGCACATCCAACTCTATCAGAGACAGTGCATGAAGCAGCTCTGGCTGTGAATGGTCATGCTATACATATGCCTAACCGAAAAAGAAAAATATAATTTATATAATTCAAGAAAGATATTAATGTTGTAGTCTTTTTATTTAAACAGGAAAAAATAATGAATCTTCACGAATACCAAGCGAAAGAACTTTTCGCTCAGTATGGTCTCCCAGTTTCTAAAGGCATTGCAGCTAAAACAGTTGATGAAGCAATTTTGGCTGCTGACGTTTTAGGGGGAGATCGCTGGGTTGTTAAAGCTCAAGTACATGCAGGTGGGNGNGGNANGGCGGGNGGANNTAAATTAGTCACATCTAAAGCTGAAATTGAGGAATTCTCAAAAAAATGGCTAGGTAAACGTTTAGTTACATATCAGACTGATGATCTCGGTCAACCCGTTTCTCGAATTTTAGTAGAAGAGTGTAGTGATATTGAAAAAGAACTATACCTGGGAGCAGTAGTTGATAGATCAACTCGTCGTGTCGTTTTCATGGCTTCAACTGAGGGTGGCGTTGAAATAGAAAAAGTTGCTGAAAAGACACCTCAAAAAATTCTTAAAGCCGTAATTGATCCTTTAGTTGGAGCTCTTTCATACCAATCTCGCGATCTTGGTTTTAAATTAGGTTTGAACTCTTTACAGATAAAACAGTTTACAAATCTCTTCATAGGTCTTTCTAGGCTATTTCAAGACTATGATCTAGCATTGCTAGAGATCAATCCTTTAATTATCAACAAAAAAGGTGATCTTCACTGTTTAGATGGAAAGATAAATATAGATGGTAATGCACTATATCGGCAACCTAAACTCGTTGCTATGCACGATCCATCTCAGGATGATCCAAGGGAAGCACATGCCATGGAGTGGGAGTTAAATTATGTTGCACTGGATGGCAATATAGGCTGTATGGTTAATGGCGCAGGTTTAGCGATGGCAACTATGGATATTGTTAAACTCAATGGTGGAAACCCTGCAAATTTTTTAGATGTTGGTGGAGGTGCAACAAAAGAAAGAGTTGTTGAAGCGTTTAAGATTATACTCTCTGATGAAAAAGTAAAAGCAGTATTCATTAACATTTTCGGTGGGATAGTACGCTGCGACCTAATTGCTGATGGTGTAATTGGTGCCATCGAAGAGGTTGGTGTTGAAGTTCCAGTTGTAGTAAGGCTCGAGGGCAATAACGCAGAACTAGGATCCAAAATTCTAGCAGACAGCGGTTTAAACATAATTGCTTCAACTAGTTTAACCGATGCTGCCAATAAAGTTGTCAAAGCAGCAGGGGGGAGCTAACTTAATGGCTATTCTGATTAACAAAAAAACTAAGGTTATTTGTCAGGGTTTCACCGGCGGTCAAGGCACTTTTCATTCAAGCCAGGCCATTGATTATGGCACCGAAATGGTAGGTGGTGTGACTCCCGGAAAGGGTGGCACAACGCACCTGGGTTTGCCTGTTTTTAATACTGTTCGAGAAGCGGTAAAAAAAACTGGTGCAGAAGCTTCAGTCATATATGTTCCAGCCCCTTTTTGTAAAGACTCAATTCTAGAGGCAGCGAATGCTGGAATTGAACTTATTGTATGTATTACAGAGGGCATCCCTACATTAGATATGCTGGCTTGCAAAGTCAGATGTGATGAGCTCGGTAGTATTTTAATTGGCCCTAATTGTCCTGGAGTAATAACACCGGGTGAATGTAAGATAGGCATTATGCCTGGCAGCATTCATCTCCCTGGTAAGGTCGGAATCGTCTCTCGTTCAGGCACTTTAACCTATGAGGCAGTGAAGCAAACTACTGATTACGGGTTCGGTCAGTCTACATGTGTAGGCATTGGTGGTGATCCAATTCCTGGGGCAAGCTTTATAGATATACTTTCTTTATTTGAAGATGACTCTCTCACAGAGGCAATAGTAATGATTGGTGAAATCGGAGGTACTGCAGAAGAAGAAGCTGCTGCTTATATTAAGAAATCTATTTCAAAACCAATAGTTGCATACATTGCAGGTGTTACTGCGCCTGCAGGTAAGCGTATGGGTCATGCTGGAGCTATAATCTCTGGAGGCAAGGGCACAGCTAATGAAAAATTTATGGCTCTTGAGGATGCTGGTGTAAAAACCGTACGCAGTTTAGCAGATATAGGAAAAGGACTTCAAAGCATAACAGGCTGGTAATTTATATAACCATTCAAACCGGCCTATTTAAAGGGTCGGTTTTTTTTTGGAAAAAATCTATAAATAGAGAAATTTAAGGTTGAATTATCTATTAATGCCCCAATCA
>NYXF01000075.1 GCA_002685455.1 Porticoccus sp.
CAGCATGCCTACGATACACAAATGAAAGTGTGGTTACAGAAGTTCGCCGTAGATTGTCTGAATGGCCCGACATGACAGTGAGAACTCATACGATTATGGATGGAACATTGCGTGAAAATGCTTTAATTAAAATGAACATGACTGCAACCAAGAAAGGAGATAGATTAATCTTCGACTTCTCTGGAAGTAGCCCAGAATTTACTAACAGAGCTATTAATACCCAGCTTCCTGGTATGAAAGGAATGGTTGGACAAGCATTCATGAATCACATTTGGCCCGATTTACCAAGAGGTCAAGCTGGCCTTTCTCCGATTGAATTTAAGTCTACTCTTGGATCAATTGTTGACTGTACCTATTCTGCCCCTAATTCACAAAGCCTTATGTCTATTTTTCATAGTTTTACAGTAGCTCAGCATGCGACAGCAAAAATGCTTTACAGTACACCAGAAAAATATACACGTGTTTTAGCACCTTGGCATAATATGATTAACACCTTCATTTGGGGTGGTGTGAATCAGCATGGTGAAACACTTGGTAACCTATGTGCAGATTTAAATGGCATGGGTGGTGGCGCAAGAATGGATAGAGACGGAGAGCATGCCCTTTCACCAATTTTTGCAACTATGGCTGACATTGGTGAACAAGAAATGAACGAAGAGGAGGTTCCATTTCTTCAGCTTGTATCCAAAAAAATGACAATGAATACACAAGCTCCTGGAAAATATCGAGGTGGTATGGGATATACCCAGATAGCTTCAACAAAAGATAGCGATGCATGGGGATTTATGACATCTTGTCTAGGCTCTAAAGCACCAACTATCCAGGGTCTATTTGGTGGTTATGCAGCGGGATCTGGTCCTTTATGTAGAGTTGAAGGTGTTGACGTATATGACATAATGCTGAAAGATCCTTCTAAAATGAGACACTCTATACATGAAATAATGAATGAACAGCCGTTTGAAAATGCTATTTATACCACACAACATTTGGGCTTAGGCTTCGATATATCGAAGCGTGGAGCTCTGTATATGATTTCTCAGGGCTCTGGTGGAGGGTACGGAGATGTATTAGAGCGAGATCCTAATCTAGTGATAATGGATATTGAAGAATCTTTAATATCTTCTGATTGGGCAAAAAAACTATACAAAGTTGTATTTGATGATGAAACTTTAGCTGTAGATGAAGTTGCAACTAAAAAAATGCGTGATGAATACCGGGAACAAAGAAAGAAACAAGGTATTCCATATGCCGAATTTGTTAAGAAGCATGTTAGAGACATTCCGCCAGATGATATCCCTTTTTACGGTGCATGGAATGGAAATAATGAGCAAGTTTATTGTGGTGCGAACGATGATCTTAGAGACGCAGCTAACCCAGGTGCTAACTATATGATTAACCCTAAAGATGTTCGCATTGGAGAGCTTGAAAAAGAACTTGCAGACTTAAGAAAGAAAGCAGGAATTACGGCTAAAATTGATAGGAAGTAATGATGGCTGTTGATCTTGTAAATTATCTCAAGGGCGGAGAAAATTCTCCGCGCCTATGGGTGAACTTTAATAAATATGCAAAAAATTTATTATTAGGAGTCGAGGCTAATCCATGGTCCAACCCGGCTTCATATCTTTCCTTTTATACTCAAGCCCATGCTCTGGTTAAAGCAGAAATAGTTGTTTTAGATATCTGGGATTTATTTCATCACTGGATGGTAGATGATGAAAATGCTATTAAATCAATGTCTGAGAAGGGTCGCGCAACATTTGCCTCAAAGGTGCTCCTCGAAGCTTACGCCCCAAGAGAGCTCCTTGCTGAGGTTCTTATCGCTATAAATGATAATTATGGCGACTCAGTTCCTATAGTTTTAGTTATTCCCTCACCAAGGTCTCTATTGACTAGATCCCACAAATCAGCAACNAATAATGATTTGGAGCCTGATGAGATGTCAGTGGATACTGTATCAATGTATATGGCTGATTTCTTACGTTACTTTAGTGAAATGAATCTATCCGGCATACTCTTGGTAGAAGACGAAAACAATCTTCCATCAAGCCCAGAAGAAGTTGTTTGGTATCAGCCAGTGCTAAATGTCGCAAAACACTATCGGTGGTCCGTTGGTCTTCAGTTACCTTTTGAAAAGGATAGCTTTAATAAGCCTGACGAAATTGATTTTACCATTGTTCCTGAACAGTCGGATGTTTCTAGCCATTCCCTTGGTGTTGATATCAGTGATTCAATTTGGACTTCTGAAAATATAGAAAAAAATGATGGGTTTATTTATTTTACTATTCCCGTAGATATCAATCCCGAAAAAGTGCTCGAAACCCTCGCTAAGATAAAATAATTATTAATGTATTATGCGCCTTGTCGATTTTTTGGATAATAGTTCGGCTTTATTCTGTTCCGAAGCTTTTAAAGCTAAATTTATTGATTTAGATAATAATATAAGTCTCTCATATCCTGAGATGGTTAATGTTTCGATCAACTTAGCTGCTATTTTAGCTAAAAAGGGCGTTAAGCCAGCCGATGTTGTAGCAACATATAGTCCAAACAGTGTTGCAACTTATTGTTGCATATTTGCTATTTCTCGCCTCGGCGCAGTTTGGCTACCTTTAAATACAAAAAATACTGTAGATTCAAATTTGAAGCTCATCAGACTTTCCAACGCAAATTTTTTATTTTTTGAAAAAGATATCTATAAAAAGGTTTCGTCGTCACTAAATGGGTTCAATTTAGTAGATGTAGCTTTTTTAGAAAAAAATAAAATCGCAGGCGTTAGCTTTTCAGCTCTAAAACAGCCAGCTGANGAAATTTTTAGATCTAAGAGAAATTTCTCTACAGAAGAGAAATATGATTCTGTGTCTTCAAGTCCCGAACAGAATATGTTGATTTCTTTATTCCCTACAGGTGGAACTACCGGTGATTCAAAGCTAGCAGAGTGGCGAGGTAATACATGGGAGGCAATCGTAGGCATACAAAAGAGAAAAATGAAAATTACAGACATACCATCGTGCTATCTGATAAGTGTAGCTATGACACATGCCTCAGGTATTGGTTCATTTGCGACCATTTTAGAAGGTGGTTCAATTGTCGTTATGGACGGTTTCTCTTCAGAAAAAATACTTTTTGCTATACAGAAGTATAAAGTAACAACTTTGTTTCTTCCGCCCACTGCAATTTATACACTCCTTGATTATGAGGATATAAAAGCATACGACTATAGCAGCTTAAGGTATTTTTGGTATGCTGCAGCCCCAATGTCTATCGATAAACTTAAAGTTGCAATATCTATATTTGGACCAGTAATGGTGCAAACATACGGACAAGCTGAAGCACCGATGATTTGCACTTTCCTTTCCGCTAAAGACCACTTAAAAGCGCTAAATAAAAATGATGACTCAGTATTGGGCTCTTGTGGGAAGGCCTCTCCCGGTGTTGAGATTGCAGTCCTAGATGAATCTGGAAATCCCTTACCTTTCGGCTTTAAAGGAGAGGTAGCAATCAAAGGAAGACTTTTAATGGGTGGATATTATAATAATATTGAAGCTACCGCATCTATCAGACTTAACGGATGGCAACTAACTGGAGATATTGGAGTATTTGATGAAGAAGGCTTCTTATCATTAATAGATAGAAAGGGTGATATGATCATTACAGGTGGGTTTAATGTTTACCCAAGTGAAATAGAGCAATTTATCTGGGGAATGCCAGATATTAAGGATTGTGCTGTTATAGGAACACCACATGAAAAGTGGGGAGAACAGGTCACTGCAGTAATCGAATTAAAAAAAAATGGGAATGCTCTCTCAGAAGATGAGATTATCAAATTATGTAAAAATCAGCTTGGTAGCGTAAAAGCTCCAAAAAAAATCATAATGGTTGATAAGCTACCAAAAAGTGGAGTTGGAAAAGTTTTAAAGAGGGACTTAAGAGCTAGATTCTGGAAGAACGAAGTAAGAAAGATTTAAATTATATTTTTATGAGCAAAAGAGCCCTTTTCTTTTGACTCAAATAAAACTTACAACTAAGAAAGGAGTTNAATNTGAAAGTAAGTATAGTAGGTGCATACAATACTAAATTCGGAGCATTTGTTAACAAAGATAGAGAAGCCGGAACTGTCGAGGATACCAAAGGATTTTATGAGCTACTCATAGAGGCTGGTTCGAGAGCAATAGCAGACGCAGGTCTGGAGGCCAGTGATATAGACGCTATATGGGTTGGATCCTGTTCCCCCTCACTGTTCGTTAATCAGGAGCACGTTGGCCCATTAGCTCTTGAAATTGATCCAGAGGGATTATTATTCAAACCAACCACGAGAACTGAAGGTGCTTGCGCAACCTCATCATTAGCTATTTATAATGCTGCTTATGCTGTAGCTTCAGGTCGCTTCAAACATGTTCTCGCATTAGGGGTTGAAAAAATGAGTCTCTTAGATACCCCTGGGGTAACTCATGCATTAGCTTGTTGTTCATATTGGCCAGATGAAGGACGCCATGGGATGACTTTCCCTGGTTTATTTGCGGAGTTAGGTAAGGCATACCAAGCAAAACATAAGCTCACCAATGATCAGTTAAGGATGATGTTGGCGCATGTTTCAGCCCTTAATTATAGGAATGGGATTCAAAATCCTCTAGCTCACTTTGGAGCAGGTAGTTTGCCCGATAAGAATCAGTTAGTAACAGCCGACGCAATACTCAATTTGCCTGATACGGGTAAAGGCAGCAATCCGATGATTGCACCACCTTTAAGATTACATGATTGTTCCTTGATCACAGACGGAGCAGCAGCAGTTATTTTAACTTCGACTGATAACGCTTTGAAAAACTTTAAACATGCAGTAGAGCTGAGTGGCGTCGGTCATACAACAGATAGGATGATGCTGAATGGAAGGAAGGGTGGACTTGACGAATTAAAGGCCACCAGGCATGCAGTTGACCTAGCATGCAAAGAGGCAGGTGTGAGTGTGTCCGATTTAGACTTCACTGAAGTACACGATTGCTTTACAGTAAATGAGCTATTATGTGCTGAAGCGATAGGCTTGTCTAAACCTGGGAGAGCTGGATTTGATTTAATGGAAGGAAAGTTTGATCCGGAAAGTGATTGTCCAATAAACTTATCTGGTGGACTGAAAGCTAAGGGTCACCCGGTAGGAGCGACCGGAGCTTCAATGCATGCACTTTCATATAAGCAACTTATTGGAGAGCCAATTGGTTTGGCAGCGAAAGACAACTCTGAAATAGCTATGACAGTCAACATCGGTGGGTCTGGTGTTACAAACTGTGTCACCATACTTAAAAGAGTCCAGTGATATTTTTTAAATAATTACTTTTAATCATATTAACTATGAATATTGACAATAAAAAAGGGAAATAGCGGCTCACAGCACCTTAATTACAAGCGAATGATAATTATTATCATTAAAAATGCAAAAAAAGTGAAAAAATTCATATAAAAATTCTTTTTTTGATGCTTTTTTATGTATAAATTGAACTTTTTTTCTACAAAATAGTCGCTGATAATTGAGCCATTATTATTTGATATTAAAGTTAATAAGATCATGTTTTGTAAGGTATAAATGCATATTTAAATGTTTTTACTTTCTAGAAAAAAAATCTTTTTTTTGCAAATTTCTCATTTTTATTTAAATTTTAAAAGAAACGGGGTTGATACTGTTGCGTAAGGGGCATATATTGGCAGGAGCTGTGGTGTAATTCATGGCAATTTAATTATATAAAGCAATATAAGTGGGAGAATAAGATGGTGAGTAATAAAACCACCAGCATATTAAAGGTCGGCGGCCTTCTGCTGGGATTTGGAGGTCTTCTCTTAGGGAGCAGCAATGCTTTCTCTGCGTATGGCTACGGGGGTGATAGTGAACCTTTCTATAACCTTAATTGGAACGGGTATGTAAGAACTACTGTAGGCGTTATGTTGGAAGACAATGACGAAACTACAGGGGACGACAAATACCGCATGAACCAAGCAGAGGTAACTCTTAACTTGGACTTCGATATCAAAACTGGTCCATTAAATTGGAAAGTTATCACACGTTTTGATAAAGAAGCGCAGACAGATTACTTAGATGATCTAGAAGCTCGTGCTGAAACCATCGCTACAGGATTTGGTATCCAAAGCGGTAACTTTACTGACGGTGTTAGTAGAGGTAGAGATGGTGACTATATGGATCAATACGAAACTACTGATGAAGTTTTTGATTGGTTACGTGAGTTATATTTTGACGTAAACCTATTTGATGACAGATTAATGGTTCGTGTTGGACGTCAACAGTTAGTATGGGGAGAAAGTGATTTCTTCCAAGCTATGGATGTTGTTCATGGTTATGACTATCGTGGTCGTCTTTTTTATGAAAACAATGAAGAGTGGCGTAAGCCTCTGATGTTATTCAACTTTAGGTTGGACTTCTATGAACTCGGTGGTAGCTTGAACTGGTACATCCGTCCAGGTTGGGACCGCAAAGAGGACATGGGTAGTAACTATAACATCGAAGGTGGACGTTGGATTCCACACCCATACCGTGGTGTTGACTTCACACAATTCACAGATTCATATAATACAGGTCATGATTCAGGCGACTGGCAGGATATGACTTATGGTATTCGTTGGAACGGTGAGTGGGGTTCTATAGGTTATTCATTTGCTTATATGAAAACCTTCAATCCAGCTCCAGTTGTGAATCCACACGCTTTAGGTGTTGACGGTGCTGGTCGTCCAGCTGTTGCACACGCTGTTGCTGATCCTAACCTAACTGGTGCTAATGGTGGCTACTATGCTTACTATGGCTTAATGGGTGCGACTGAGACTTACGGCAGCACCGAGGCTACAAAAGGAAACCTATTGGGTGACTGGATGTATCCTGAAATTGATATCTTCGGTTTCACTATGACCGGATTCAATTCACCAATGGATGCAACATTAAGTGCTGAAATCGCTTTTATTCCTAACAAGCCTTACAACTACGGATCTATTTATTCAGATCTACCTGGTTGGAACGGTGTTATCGAAAAAGATACTATCAATATGATGTTTCGTATCGATAAGGAATTTAAGTGGATGGATACACTAGGTACGCATCGTCCTTCACTGTCAAGTGTTCAGTTATTTGATACTTGGATATTGTCTCACGACGATAAAGACGAAATAGTAGAATTTGCTTCTTTTGGTTCACAAAAGAAAGAGCATACTGCTTACTTAACTATCTTTACGTTGATGAACTTCCATCGTGACACTATTAACCCGTCATTCGTGGCTGGTACTGACCTTACTAAAGGTGGCGGTTTCGCTATACCTGCTGTAGAGTTTGTTTATGGTGATGACTGGCGTCTAAAAATCGAAGCTGATCTTTGGTTCAACGACGGTGATACGAAGAAAACCTGTAAAGGTTCATTCAATGGTTATACAACCGATGGTTCCAATAGTTGTGGAGCTTTAAATGGTTCAGGCTATATTGGTGGACAGGGTGGTAGTGGTACTGCTACACCAGTTCCAGGCGGTGACTTCGCTCTAGGTAAGAGAGAAAACAGCGCTGGCTTTATGGACTATTTTGGTGGTGATAACCAAATAGTAATTAAATTAACCAGACAGTTCTAAGAAAGTAGTACATTTGAGTATGTCTGCACAATGAGTACTATGTATGAGTTGTGCA
>NYXF01000076.1 GCA_002685455.1 Porticoccus sp.
AGGTTAAAGAAATTAACTTGACTATCCATACCCTTCTAGCTGCAGATGAGGTTTTTATATGTAACTCAATTAATGGAATTATCCCTGTTGTATCTGTAGAAAATCTATGTGTATTTCCAAGGGGAAAAGAAACACAGAAAATAAATAATAAATTATGCGAAAAATTTATATGTTACAGATAAAAAATTGAAAATTTTTCTTACTACCTTTTGATTTATTGATTAAGGCTCATTTCTATGAATAAAAAATTTGGCAAATTTATCACTATCGAAGGGGGAGAAGGGGTTGGCAAAACTACTAATATGTTGTTCATAGAAAAATGGTTCAAGGAAAAAAATATTGAATTTTTATCAACACGTGAACCTGGTGGAACCCCATTTGCTGAATGTATACGTAAACTTTTGTTAACTCCCAGCGATGAGGTTATAAGTAATAATACAGAACTTTTATTGATGTTCGCAGCAAGAGCACAACATTTATCTCAAGTTATATTGCCAACCTTAACACAAGGAAAATGGGTTCTTTGTGATCGATTTACAGATGCAACATTTGCATACCAGGGGGGAGGCCGCTGTATTCCATATAAGAAAATTTCTATTTTAGAAACTCTTGTACAAGATAAGTTACGCCCAGATCTAACTTTGCTTTTAGATATATCAGCAGAAGAGGGGTTAAAAAGAGCCTATAAGAGAAGTAAACCGGATCGCTTTGAGCAAGAAGAGATAGACTTTTTTAATAGAGTCAGAAAAACTTACCTTTCAAGAGCAAAGGAGTTTCCAAAACAATTTAAAATGATTGATGCTTCAAAAAGCCTAAATCTAATTGAGGGTGATATAAAAAATACTCTTGAGACCTTTCTTAAAGAGTCACAATAAGTCATGGTTTTTAATCTTCATGAAAAACTAGAGGATCTTTTACCCTGGCAGGATAGCCAATGGACATATTTAACTGGTCAAATAGACTCTGGTAAGTTACCCCATGCAATTATCTTGTCCGGCCCAAGTCATACAGGTAAGGAATATTTTGCTAAATATTTTGCCTTTTTAATTTTATGTAAATCACCAATTAAAAAAATGCCATGCGGCCAATGTAAGTCGTGTTTGCTTAATAAGTCAGGAAATCATCCTGATTTGAAAATAATTCAACCAGAGCCTAAGAGTAAAATTATTAATATTGATGTTATTCGTAATCTCGAGGATTTTTTTTCACAGACTGCTCAACAGCAAGGCTGGAAAATAGTAGTAATTAGCTCAGCTGAATCTATGAATATAAATGCTTCGAATGCTTTATTGAAAAGTCTTGAGGAGCCCAGTCTTAAAACTCTAATTATTTTAGTTTGCAGTAATCCTGTTAGATTACCAATAACAGTAAAAAGTCGCTGCCAGCAATTAAATTTTCCAGTTCCTAATGAAACCGAGGTAAGTTTATGGCTCAACAATAAACTTCCTAACTATAAAAAAATAAATGAACTTATAGAGTACGCTAATGGACGCCCGATTCTGGCCATGGACATAGCAGATACCGATTATATTCAAGCTCGTCGGGATTTTAATAAATCTATGGATGGCCTAGCCTTCAACAATTTGTTGCCCCTTGACATAGCTGAAATATATAAAAAAAATGACCCCGAATTAATAATAGATTGGCTTTACTATAAACTAGCTATTGAGATTAAATCAAAAGATAACATAACTTCATTAATGTTGGCTTTTAGATATATGGACAAGCTTATTCAAGCTAAAAAATGGATTCAAAGCACAAGTAATCCAAACCTACAATTAATTTGGGAAGAACTCTTTATGAACTGGAAATATTTATTTATTACCCGTAAATCTAATGACTCACTTTTGAAGTAGTAAAATATTAAAATCAAAAATAACTAAGGTATAAATCATTGCTTATAGATTCTCATTGTCATCTTGATCATTTAGATTTGAGCTCTTACGATAATTCAATAGACCTTCTTCTTAGATCTGCAAGAGCAGCTGGTGTTGAGCGATTTCTCAGTGTTGGTATAGATCTGAAATCTTCTAGAGATATTATTGAGATTTCATCCAAATATTCTGATGTAGACGTATCAGTAGGCTTGCATCCTCTTCAAGAGGGATGTCCGCTAGTTCCTAGCGAAGAGGAACTCATATCATTAGCCAGCCACTCCAATGTTGTTGCAATTGGTGAAACTGGTTTAGACAATCACTATGGAAAAAAATCGAGTGAGTGGCAAAAAGATAGCTTTATTACACATTTGAAAGCAGGTTCTAAATCAAAAAAGCCTGTAATAGTTCACACAAGATCAGCGAAAGATGAAACTATTAAAATATTACGTGATTATGCAGATACAAGCTGTGGTGGAGTTTTACATTGTTTCACAGAAACTGCAGAGATGGCTTTCAATGCGATTGAACTAAATTTCTATATTTCATTCTCAGGGATTATAACTTTTAAGAATGCTAGCTCTCTGAGGGAAACTGTAAAAAAAATACCGATAGAAAGAATACTCATAGAAACTGATTCTCCTTGGTTAGCTCCAATTCCTTTCAGGGGAAAAAAAAATGAACCCAAGTATGTGATAGAAGTAGCAAAAACTATAGCACAAATTAAAGGTATCACCCTTGAAGAAGTCTGCGAAAAAACAACACTCAATTATAAAAAACTTTTTTTTAAGGGTTAAATTTTTAATTGCCCATAGGTAACCTTTCTACCAGCTCTTCATGAATCGTAGCTGAAATAATATCAAATGACTCTTTGCTGAGTGAAAAGTATTCTTCTCTATCATTTCGGGTAACATAAAATTTTCTATCAGAACTTATAAAGATGTATTCCCAAGTGCCAATTTCGTCAACAATTATTATTTTAAATTTGTCATCAATCTTTGTACTTTGAGATGGCTTAAATCCTGTAATTTTGAGGATCTTTAAATTAGAAAATGCAGCCTCTAGCTCAGAAATCTTGTTTTGATTTAATCTTCCAAGAGTTTTTTTCCCCATTAAGATAGAGGGTCCTGACTGATCAGGCTGCCATATTGCGCCAATTCTTTTGAGACTATAACCCCTCCCTTTTATTTTGCTTATATCACTAGCAGCAATAAGAGATTTATCGAACCAATCTTCTATATTAGCACTTATATCGAGTGTATCGAGCTTAGCGTTGTATATATTATTATCATTTCTAGCACGAACATTTGATTGTCTGAGCCCTATTGAAGTGCCAAATAAAAGCTTACCCAAAGACTTATTATTTGCAAATAATTCAACTCGTCGGATGAATTTGTTATCAGAAACTTTAAATCTATCATGACTTGCTTCAAGCGTAGCAACTGGCCAGCCAGTTTTTAGTGACATTAAGTTATATAGAAATTTTGTTACATCTATCTCGCTCACTGGAAGTTGTTGATTCGAGAGCAACCATGAGTTGTTGATTTTTACTATAGTTATGCCGCCAGCTGTATCCTCGATAGTAAACTTATCTATATTAGCCCAATCAATCTTTAATAATTGAACAGGTTTATTTTCCAAAGATGAGATATGATTCTGCCAGAACAAACCTCCTGATATAGTCAGTTGAATCAATAATAAACTTATTAGCCAGAACTTCAGCTGTTTCATTTTTTCTATCCTTTATAGAGTTAGTTCCGATAAATAATGATTCTTCCTTATTCTTTTGCGGTAGCCTCTTACAAGGGCTATAAAAACTAATGCAATTATAATCAGTCCATAATTAAGATATTCCCAAAATAATTGAATATCATAATCTATGGAGGGCAATGTTCTATTAAATTGACCTCTCGAGCGAATACTGAGGAGTCCTCCGTCTTCAAGAGCCCAATCTATAGTATTAGCTATAAGATCCATACTTCCTCTATATTCACTTCCTATCGCAGAATTAGCGATAGTTAGTGTTTGGTCGCGTAAGAAATCATTAGAGCTAAATAGTATTATTTGTGATGTTTTTGGGGATATTTCTAGTACATCTCTAGAAGTATTTATTTCTTCTCCATCAATATTCTCCGAAGTAACAGGAGACTCTTTACCAGTAAAGTAGGAAGAAAATTTACCTTTAGTAGCTACACCGAGTAAGTGAGAGGAAAAATTCCCTATTATTGAAAAAGGAGCAATGCCGTCATTATCTATTACGGGCATGATTTCAGTATCTTCAGAAAGCCATGATTTTTTCGAACTTTTCATTAACTCAATGATTTCACGATCGCCGTTAATCGCCGTATCTATAATTATAGGTGAACTCCATGCCATAGTTACTTGCTCTAAATTTGCAGTAATTGGATTGTCAGGATTAAAGCCATCTTTACGTATATCTGCAAAGTAGGGGTACTCAATCATCCTTACTTCTTGAACTTGATTTCCTCCTACTTTTCTCATTATGGGTAAAGGAAATGCCTTATTTTGTGTATCTAAAACTAACTTTTCCTCCATCGATAGTCCGTGGTGTTTAAGCCAATCTTTAAACTCACCCTCTAATTTTGCTAGACCTAAGCCTTGACCTAATGTCATTGTGTATGGTGAGGACATTGCTATAACAGAGCCACCTTTCATCAAAAATTGGTCAATCGCAAACACCTCTTTTGGCCCCATACCATTTGGAGCGGTAATCAAAAGTGTATCGATTTCTCCTGAAACAGAACCATCTGTAATATCTTCATTTCTGATATTTAGATCTGTGCCTAAAAAGTCAGCTAGTTGCGTGAACTGTGGAACAGTTAAACCAATTTGAGCTAACTTAGGATCATCCTTGGGTCCAATTATTCCTACAGTTTTTGTAAATCCTTTCCCAAAACGTTTAATAGCTGCTCTAAAATTCCTTTCTAAGCTCAATTTAGTCTTATCTTCAAGTGGAACCTGTATTGCCATATCATCCTTTTCAAGTATGAGATGGAAATAATAAAAATCACCAGCATAACCCTTATTGAGGGAGAGAGGCTGAAGTCCATAAAGTTTAGATAAATCTTTTGCACCCGCACTATTATCCTCATATGGATCTATAATATTTAGATTAAACATACCCTTAGATTCAGCAATTAATTCATCTGCAATTTGTATAATACTGTCCTTATGTGAAACAAGATCATCAGGCAAAAGTGAATCGTCAGAAATATAGGCATTTAGAGTTAATTTACCATCTATTGAGTCAAATATATTCCCGCCACTTCTAAAGTTGTTGAGTACCTTTTTAATACTTCTAGTTAGATCATATTCAGGATTTCGAAGAACTATCTCGAAATCCTTATCTCCTTGGGCTCTTGTTTCAATGAGATCNTGAAAATTAAGAACCTCAAATTCTTCACCATATCCGACTAAGATATGAAAATATGAATTTACTATAGCTGATTGATATCTATCTGCTACTTGAAGAGGAATTGGTCTGACTCCGTATTTTTGATTCGCTTCTTCTTCCGTTTGAAGGTCAGTAACAGGGTCAGTGAACTCTATACGAATCTTTCCTTTACCAGCAATTTCATATTCTCTGATGAGATCCTTTATTTGAGGCACAAGAGGAGAGAGCATTGGATGCGTTTTTCCGCTAAAATAACCACGAATAAGTAGTGGTTCTTCGAGTTGATTTAAATATCGAAAAGTAGGCTTAGAGATAGAATATTGTTTACCTTCAGTCGTATCTATCCTCAAAGATGATATCTGACTGAGCCAGAGGTTAGCTCCAATAATATTCACCAAAGCTAAAACGATTATGTTTCGCCATACTTTGTGATGCTCAGTCGGATGATTGTTAGCCCAACGTTCCTTTTCTAAAGTGAATATGTTTAAAGATAGAAAAATAAAAATTATACTCAAATAGTAATAAAGATCTCTTATGTCTATTACGCCTCTTGTTATAGAATCGAAGCGAGATCCTGTTCCAAGTAACCTAAGCCATTCGCCGGTTTGATTACCAAAAAAATCTGTAATTATCGGCGTTCCTATTAAATAAAATAAACCGGATAGTGTTACAGCACATATCAAACTAACTATTTGATTGTCACTTTTCGCTGAAACAAATAGTCCTATTGATAAATAGGCTGCACCAAGAAATAGAGCTGCCAGGTAACCGGCACCAATTGGTCCCCAATCTAGTTCACCAAGTTGAGCTATTGTGATAGGTAAAGGAAATGTGATTATAAGTGCAATAACTAAAAGAGAGAGGCAACCGATAAACTTTCCAACCACAAAATACCAAAGCGGTATAGGTTGAGT
The DNA here is from genome assembly GCA_002685455.1 of Porticoccus sp. Next base: position 6,204 of record NYXF01000076.1, read on the forward strand.
TAATATATGTTCTAGAGTTCCTGTTCTTCTCTCTTCACTCCACAATCTCATTGTTAAGGTGCTTGTTAAGAATAAAAGAAGAACTGGCATCCATTCAAATAATGGACGAATGTCAGCTATATTTCTTGAGAAAAAAGATTCGCCCCAAAAAAATACAAATAAAGAAGTGGCTCCAAATGTAGCAAGAAATAGGTATGCGATAGGTGAGGCAAAAAAAAGTGTTATTTCTTTTGATGCAATACGCCAAATTAAACTTGTATGTTTCGTAATACATTGCATCTTTAGGCCTCCATTTTGTCTGTATTCGTAGAAAATTCGCTAGCTTCTCTAAATAGAGTTTCCAAATCTACAACCTTCTTATATATAGAATAGAGATCACCCCCTGAAGAAATGATCAACCTTGAGATCTCACTAATAGTCTCATCAAGTTTTTTATCATCATTTACTTCTAATTGATAGATAGCGATATTTCTACCCTCTGATATTTTTTTGATTGACGACAGATTGCTTAATTGCACAAGTGCTGAAGAGAGCGACTCTTGGCCTAATGAGGTTGAAAGATTTAATATATTAGTTTTTTTTAATTCATCAAGCTCAGCATCAACAACTAGCTCACCGTCTCTAAGAATCAAAGCTCTACTACAAATAGCATCTACTTCTTGCATAATATGTGTAGATAAAATTATTGTTGCATTTTTCGAAAGTCCTCGAATAAGCTCTCTAACTAAACTCGTCTGTTTTGGGTCGAGGCCGTTTGTTGGCTCATCTAAAATGAGTAATTTAGGTTTACCTAAAATAGCCTGCGCTATACCAACACGCTGCTTATATCCGCGCGACAGTGTTGATATTTGGGAAAGAATCTTTGATTCGATATCAGTAGCTTGTATGACTCTTTTTATTTCAGATATCTTATTGCTTTTATCGATACCTTTAATTTCACAAACATAATCTAGATAGTCAGCTACCAGCATCTCTGGATAAACAGGAAGATTTTCAGATAAGTATCCTATATTTTTTTGAGCTTTTTTCGGATCATTTTTAAGATCAACTCCATTTATTTCAATACTTCCATCATTTGATTCGATGAAGCCACTGAGCATTTTCATGATAGTAGTTTTACCGGCACCATTGTGACCAAGCAAGCCTACTATTTCCCCTTTTTTTATTACGAAACTAACATTATTTACAGCTGAAACATCTCTATAAGATCTTGTTAATTGCTTTACAACAAGCATCAAATTCTCCGTAATTTCAATTTTTCTTTTTTAATTAAACTAATAGACAGACCTAAAAGCTCTGCAAGTCATAATAATGTTTGAGTTATACAAAATGAGGATAACTACTTTACACTAAAAATTTATATTCATTGTATTCAATTGATGCATAAAAAAAATATACCTCTTTTTTGTATATTTTTGCAATAATACAAAAATTATTTATTTAATATAAGTGCGATGTATTGAATTTCAAAGGATTAAATTTATGACTAGTTATAGTGCGCCAATAAATGATATAAAATTTTTATACGATCATGTCCTAGATTTTCAAAAAATATCCCAATTACCTGGTTATGAGGAGGCTACACCAGACCTCGTAGATGCTATTCTCGAACAGGCCTCTAGATTTTATGAAAATGTGCTATCACCAACAAATAAAATTGCAGATAATCAGGGTACAAAATTTGAAGAAAATAAGGTTATGACTGCTCCAATATTAGATGATGTTTATGAGCAGTTTATTGAAGGAGGGTGGACAAGCCTTGCATTCAGCGTAGATCATGGAGGGCAGGGTATGCCAGCACTTTTGTCCGTTGCTGCAGACGAAATGTCCCACTCTGCCAATATGGCCTTCAGTTTATGCCCAATGCTTTCAAAAGGGGTTGTCACGGCTTTAAGTTTATATGGTAATGAGGAGCAAAAAAAAATCTATCTCAACAAATTAATTGCAGGTTCGTGGTCGGGTACGATGAACTTAACTGAACCTCAAGCAGGGTCAGATCTATCGGCCATTAAAACAATAGCTACTCCAGATGATGGACATTATCTTTTAAAGGGTCAAAAAATATATATAACGTGGGGTGAACATCAGCTTACAGAAAATATTATACATCTTGTCTTAGCAACAACACCCGGAGCACCTCCCGGAGTAAAAGGAATTTCTTTATTTATAGTGCCTAAATATCTGGTAGATATTAATGGGGATATTTCCAAAAAAAATGATATAAC
>NYXF01000121.1 GCA_002685455.1 Porticoccus sp.
GACTTTCTGTCATCAGTTTTCCAAATTCATTAGGGTTATCATCTTTTAGGAATTGTACAGCTTTTTTTACCCTTACATTTTCTTCTACTACGTGCTTACACACTTTAAATTCTTCATCAGATAATATTTCAATATCTTCTTTGCTTATAATTTCTTTTTCACATAGGTTATTTAAATTCATTTTCTTCGATGCGCTAAGGCACAACTCTTTTTTTTGATTAAACTCGCTGCTTGATAAAATTCTCTGTGTATTACTGTCAATAATAAGAAAATTATAATCTTCAAATATATTAATTAATTCATAAGATTTATTTATAGTATTTAGGTATAAAGCTTGATTGTGATTGCCTAATACAGATACAAATTGATCCATAATACCACCACCAACTCCTACAAAATTATTTTCGATGTCGTATGCCAGATTGATAAGTTCATTATCGGACATATCTTTTTTATAATAACTACCAAGAGCCTTTAAAGTACTAACTGTTATCGCAGCTGATGACGAAAGTCCAATTCCTAGTGGAAGGTTACTTCTTATATTAAAAGATAGTTTTTTGATTGATATTGAATATTTTTTTTCAAAAAATAAACATGAGCCAATTACAAAATCTGCCCAATCATCTCTTTTTGCTAATTTCTCAATTGATAATGTTTTTTGGTATTTGTCTGAGATTATCGAAATGCATTCAATTTCTGGGGTCTCACTTAATTCACAGATTATTGAGTTTTTTATCTGTAAAGGTAATACACATCCTCCGTTATAATCTAAATGTTCACCAATTAAGTTTACTCTCCCATAGCCTTCACCAACTGAGATCGCTTTCATAATTTGATTTTATCTTTGTTTTAATTCTGAGAATATTTTTTTATAAAAAATACTATCGTATTTATTAAAGTACATTACTGCTATTGCTATCGTTCCCGCAATAGATGGAAAAATATAACCCATGATGAAAAGACCATTAAGGGTTTCTTCGCTTTGTATTGCTGAATTTGCAATATAATTTGTGTTATCTAATATCACTCCTGCTAGCCAAGCACTAAAACCAACACTTAACTTAAACACAAATACATGAGCAGAATTAAGTATTCCCTCTGCTCGAAATCCTGATTTCCACTCACCATACTCAACTGTATCAGCAATCATTGACCAGGCCATTACACCTGCCATTCCAAAACCAACAAATCCAGGACTAGCAATGAATGCCAATAACCAAAAGTTTTCATAACCAGTGATAAAATAAATTATTAAATCTGTAATAACATAAAGAAAAGTTCCAATCATGAATAAAGTTTTCTTTTCAAATTTGTGTTTTACTAAATTTATTACATATGCTCCAAGCATAATTTGAAGAATTACGCCCAGTAAAATTGGACTAAAGTAAGCTTCTAATTGTAAGTTATATTTAACGAAATAGATTACTGTAAGTTGTTTAATATTGTTTGCAATCCAAGTAGTAAGAAGAGCCAATATAACAAAGTGTAATGGAAAATTTGTAAAAACCATCTTTATGATTTTTTTTAATCCAACACGTTTTTCATAAGGCTTAGAATAAATTTCTTTAGTATTAAAGAAGCAAAGAAAAGCAAAAATTGCTCCCAAGAAAGCTAAACAACCAACCACAACTGGGAAGCCAAATTGAGGTGAACTGAACAAACCAACTAGGGGTAATGTGAATACTGCTACGGCAATTGATCCTGAACTGGCCCCTAAAAACCTGAATGAAGCAAGAGAGGTTCTCTCATCTCGATCTTGAGTCATAGCAGGAATAAGTGAACCAACTGGAATAGCTATAATTGTGTATAGTGTCGTGAAGGTAATGTAGGTAAATAGAGCCCAATAAAATTTTCCAGTTTGAGACAAATCTGGTGAAGTAAAACAGAGTATAATCATTATTAAAGCAGGTACTGATCCAAACAAAATATATGGTCTGAATTTCCCCCATCTTGTTGATGTATTATCTGCTATGTATCCCATGATTGGATCAGTNAATGCATCCCANACTTTTGCTAGGAAAAATACTAACCCTGCTTGTGTTGGCGATAGGCCAAAAATATCTGTATAGAAAAATAGTAGGTAAAAGACAGTTAANTGCCACATGATATTTATCGCAAAATCTCCACCGCCGTAAAATATCTTTGATCTNGTACTTAGTTTCATAAATTTTTATAAGTTGTTTCTACTAANTTTAATGCTCGTTGATCACCAAGCATCGATCCAGTAAGTAAATTCATAGTGTAAGCAAAACTCAGNCCATTTTCGGGATCACCAAAAGCCATAGAGCCACCCCAACCAGTATGACCAAATGCTCTACTACTCTTTCCAAAAAGTTTACCGCCTCCAACACTGTATCCTGCACAGCTCCATTGCATTGGTGATTTCATAACATTGTCATCACCACTTACAGCAACTGCTGTTACCAACTTAAAAGTTTCATTTGATATGAAGTTATTTGATTGATGATTTATAAAATGATCGTAAATTTTAGCAATCGATCGTGAGTTTCCATGACAATTCATTGCTGGTATTTCGGCTAGTCTCCATTCAGTAGTATTTGCTGTTTTGGTTCTGTTAGCTGGATTGAGGAATGCAGTTACCATGTAATTATCAACATTTTCTGGATTACTAAATGCTTTACGTAAACTTTCAGAACTTATTAACTCAGCAATATTGTTGTGATATATCTCAGGGGTTCCAATAAAACATTTTGCATCAAGTGGTTTACTGAGAAGTTCATGTAAATTTTTTCCAACTGATTTTTTTGTAATTCTTTTAATTAATTCTCCAACGAGAAAGCCAATAGTTTTAGGATGATAACAAATTTCTTTGTTGGGTTCATGAAAAGGTTTTTGTTTTGCAAGTAACTCACAAACATAATCCCATTTATAAAAATCTGTTTCATCAAGAGGTTCCCTCCAACCATAAAGGCCTGCCTGATGAGATAAAAGTGTTTTTACCTTAATATCATTTTTACCATTTTCAGAAAATTCTGGCCAATAATCACAAACTCTTTTATCTAATTCTAAATCACCATTATCAATTAGTTTCGCAACTACCATGGCGACAATTCCTTTGCTGGTTGAATGAACATTGACCAAGGTGTCTTTATTCCAGCCAATTTTTTTGTCACGATCTTGAAAACCACCATAAAGATCAATAATAGGCTTACCATCTTTGTATACAGCAAATGATGCACCAACTTCTTCATCACTTTCAATATTTCTCTTAAAAAGTTCGAAGGTTTCTTGGAACTTTTCATCAAATTCTCCATACTCTGTAACAGAATTCATAGTGCTCATTTATAGTGTAATAAAATTAAATTTATATATTCTTCATTTAGATTATATGAGTGAAGTAAATAACAAAACATATTTAATTGGATTTATTCTTGCCTTATCTGCTGGTTTGATATGGAGTTTTGGTGCACCTACTGTTCGCTATATGGTCGATGCTGAAATTTATCAATGGCATTATCTATTTTGTAGAGGCATTGTAGTAGCAACAATTCTCCTAATCTTTTTAATATATCAGGAAGGATTAGCATTCAGACATAATTTTAAAAGAGTAGGCATATCAGGTTTAATTGGCGGCTTGGGTCTAGCTTCAGCATTTATTTTTTTCATATTTGGAATGACTTTCACTTCTGCAGCAACAACGTTATTTATGATTGGCACTCAACCTTTATTTGCAGGACTGTTTGCTTATATTTTTCTTAGAGAAAAAGTTGGAATAACCACAGCTATTGCATGTTTTGTATCGTTATTTGGAATGTTTTTAATGGCATACAATGATTGGTATGCCGGTACATTTTTAGGTTGGGCCTTTGGACTTTTTTGTTCAATTGGTTTTGCAATATTTGCTACCACTTTAAGATGGCAGCCTGATACGCCAAAATTTACAACGATCATTATCGCTGGAATTGCGTGTTCATTATTTTCAATGTGCATGATTATTTATCTTAATGATGGCTATACTATGCCGCTAAGAAATATATTGTTAAGTATGATGCATGGTTCTTTTGTAGCAATAGGGTTAATACTTTTAAGTATTGGTGCACGCTATTTACCAGCAGCCGAATTCATGCTTCTCTCTCTTACGGAAGTAGTAGGGGGAGTCATATGGTGTTGGATACCACTTTTTGGAGTTAACGAAGTACCTTCAACATTTACTCTTATAGGAGGTATGATTATAATCTTTGCAATCAGCTTCTTTGCTTTAGGTTCAAAACAGAAAACATCTCTCCCAACTTTATGAGTAAAAGAATTTGCTGAATGAATGAAATAGTATCTACTAACTGGAATTATCCGACCCCTATATGGTTTGGGCTATCACGCAGACTTGAAATTATAGAGGCACTTAATTCTTTCTCTATAACTAAACCAATGATTGTTACAGATCCAAATTTTGCAGAAAATGAAAAGTTTGTTGATATCCTTGCTATTCTTAAAAATAATCAGATCGAATACTCAGTATTTTCAAATATAAAAGGCAATCCCACGGGTAAGAATGTTACGGATGGCGTTGCTCAATTTAATTCAAGCAAAAGTGATGGTATAATTATTATTGGTGGAGGGAGCTCGTTGGATGCTGGAAAAGCCATTGCTTTCATGTCCAAGCAAAAAGAGAGCCTATGGTTTTTTGAAGATGTCAGCGACAATTGGAAACAAGCTGTAACTGATAATTTGCCACAAGTAATTGCAATGCCAACCACCTCAGGAACTGGCTCAGAGACAGGAAGAGCCTCACTTATTGTGGATGAAGCAGATATGACAAAGAAAATTATTTTTCATCCATCTTTCTTGCCCGATTTAGTCATTCTTGATCCTGAGCTGACTTTGAGTTTACCTCCTCACTTAACTGCTGCGACGGGAATGGATGCACTTGCACATTGCTTAGAAGCCTATTGCGCAAGAGGGTTTCATCCAATGGCAGATGGGATAGCTATAGAGGGAATTAAAAATGTCAGGGATCAATTAGTCATTGCTTACAACGAACCAGAAAATATTAATGCTAGAAGTAAGATGTTAGTAACCTCATCCATGGGTTCTACAGCTTTTCAAAAAGGATTGGGGGCTATTCATTCATTGTCACATCCGGTAAATGCGGTAAATGATATTCATCATGGGTTATCAAATGCTATTTTTATGCCTTATGTTCTTAACTTCAATAAAGATGCAATTGAAGATAGAATTGTTTCTTTATCAAAATATCTAGATCTTAATAAGAAATCATTTGATGGTTTCATGGAATGGATCTTGGAATTAAGAAGTAATCTTGCTATACCTCACACACTTAAAGAGTTGAATGTTGATTTTGATTTTGACTTACTATCAGAAATGGCCATAAAAGATCCATCCACTCAACCTAATCCTAAAGATATATCTCTAGATCAAATGAAGAATCTTTACATAAATTCATACAAAGGTATTTTATAAATATGATTAAGACAGAAAAATTAATCTATGGTGCGCTAAATTCTGATCAAAAATTTGAGGGCTCTATCAGTTATGATGATAGTACAAGCACGCCTTGTCCAGGTATTCTCGTGTGCCATGCATATGGCGGGCATTCATCTTTTGATATTAGGAAATCTGAAAAATTGGCCGAATTAGGTTATTTTGCTTTTGCAATTGATCTCTATGGTCAGGGTAGACGAGGTTCAAATCCAGAGGAATCAATGACACTTATGAATGAATTTAATTCTGACCGAGTATTGCTTCAAGAACGCATGATAAATGCATTTGAAACTCTTAAAAACTTTGATCAAGTTGATAAGAATAAAACAGGGGCTATCGGGTTTTGCTTTGGTGGCAAGTGCGCTCTTGATCTTGCAAGATCTGGAGAGGATATTAAGGGAGTTGTTAGTTTCCACGGACTTTATGATGCTCCAACAGCGAGCACTGGAAAGCAGTTAAAAGGTACATTAAAAATTGATAGTTCGATATTAATTTTGCATGGCTATGATGATCCTATGGCTACTCCAAAAAGTATGGTCGAACTCGCTGATGAACTAAATTCAAAGAAAGCTAAATGGCAAATTCACGCATATGGTAATGTGGGCCATGCCTTTACTAATCCAGAAGCTAATCAGAGAGAAAGCGGATTATTTTATGACCAATATGCCGATGAGCATTCTTGGAATGAAATGAAAAATTTCTTTTCAAAATTATTTTTATAAATCTCAATTAATATTAGTAATTTCTACTTTGTCAGAACCAACTGGTAGTATTGCTATAGTTCCATCATCTGCTAATGTCCAATTGTTTGGACGTACTTCATTAACACCTCTCACAAAAATTATTTTCGCAATGAAATTTTGAGGGGCTGGTGTCAAATGATAAAATATTAACTCTTTTACATTTGCTTCATTGGCAGCTTGGGCAGCCTCAATTGGAGAAGCATGATAATCCTGAATATCATAAAAGACAGTAGATAATAAGGGGTTAACGTCTTCAGAAATTTCTTCTAATCTTCCTATCATATTTTGAGAGAGAGCATCATGAAATAGTAAGTCTGCATTTTTAGCTTGTTCAACTAAGTTTTCACTGTAGTCGGTATCACCACTTATCACTATAGATCTGCCTTTATAATCGAAACGAAAACCTAGCGAGGGATCAACTGGAAAATGCTCAACTTCAAAAGCCGTTATCTTAAGTTCACCATCATCAAAAATAACTGGATTATTTAAATTAATTATTTTTGTATCAAAACCGGCAAAGTCAGAAGGAGCTACTTCTTCTCCATGATGAAGCGTTCTCCACTCAGTGTCTAACTCATAAGCTTTTGTTATTCCTTCAGTCACAAGATTGGTACCCAATGGCCCATACACTGGCAGTTTTTTGCCTCTATTTTGGGTTACCCATGAATAGAGGTGAAAGTCAGCTAAATCAGAAATATGATCTGAATGCAAGTGAGTTAATAAGACTGCATCTAAATTACCAAGATTAATACTCCAATTTATAAGGTTTTGCCTGCTACCATCTCCAGTATCAACTACAAACATATGATCAGGAGTTTTTATCATTATGCAGGGCTCGGCTCTTCCCTTACCAGGTAAGGGCCCCCGTGATCCACAAACAAGACCAATAATATAATCGCCATCAAAACTTATTAATTTATCCTGATTATTCCATTGTCTATCAAAATCAAAATCTATCAAAAGATTTTGAACAGTAGTAGTTCTTATTCCGATAAGCCCAATAATGAGTATTAAAATTGCGGTTATCAAAAAAAAATAAATTTTTTTCATATTTATTGGCTAGACATTCTCTTCGATGTTACAAGCAATAAAATAATAAGTAATATTTCAATAATAATAAATTGAGTTGCAAAGGTTGCATCATGTGCTGCCCATGAAATCACTCTAAATAAAGCAGTAACAGCTAACAGCATCGCGGGCGCATAAAACCAAATACTTCTTAAAGTATAAGCTGCAAGTATCATCATTAAACCAATGCAAAAAAAATAGCTTCCTACATCACCAATTAGACTACTTCGACCTAATCCTTCGGAAATATCTAAGATACCAAAGTTAGCTCCAGCTTCGTAGGGAGAAATCACCCAGAGGAGACCAATTGCAACAAACAAGATCCCATTGAAAGCATTTAAAACAACTAAAAATTTATTCATAATCTTTCCCCTTTAATGTTATTAAATAATGTTTATTCATATTATAATCAAGAATAAGATGAACAATTGAAAAATACATTTTCTAATTAGATGAGATTTATAAGTCCTTTACCCACCGAAGCTAACAACAATTACCGGGGTTTAAAGCCTGCACTTTGGTTTTTTTATTTATATCTCCTCTTAGTAGCTTTCAGATCGGTTACACATATGTTTGCTCAAGATGCCGGCCTAAATTCAATTGCTTCAATTATAATTTTTCCTGAAGTAAATAATTTAAATCCTAATAGTGTAATTTATTTTATAGGCTCTTTATGGGGTGGTTCGCAGATCGTTGTATTATTTATTTCAATTATATTTCTAATAAAATACAAAAGCCTTTTGTCATTAGCCTGGTTAGTTTTTGTGCTCGATAATGTATTAAGAATTATATCGATGACGATGCATAACTTGGACCAGAATTATCTCAATTCAGCTGCTCCAGGAGGTTTAGTTGGGACAAGCGTCATGTTATTTGTTACACTTTTTATGTTTTTTATCTCGATCATTGAAAGGAAACAGAAATGAAAGTAGAAAATTGTGTTTTTCCAAACAAAGAACAAATGAAGGGTTTTTTTGAGAATGCCGATGATAATGAGCCAATATACATGCTCAATCTACTGAAGTTTAAAGAGAAAGCAGAATATAGAGATGGGAGAGAAACCAACTTGACTGGAAGAGAGGCTTACACAATTTATGCTGAGTTTATGGGTAAACATCTAAAGGAAATTGGAGGAGAATTAGTTTTGCATACTGATGTAAAACGTTTAGCGGTAGGTAAAGTTGAGGAGTTATGGGACGTAGTTGCTATTGCAAAATGGCCTTCAAGAAAAATAATGGGTGAAAATATGATGCCCAGTGACCCAGAATATCTTGAAGCTTATCAGCATCGCGAAGCAGGATTAGCAGGCCAATTAAACATTGAAACAAAACACACTAATGATTGAATTATATACTTCACCTACACCAAATGGGTATAAGATTTCAGTAGCTCTTGAGGAGTTGGAAATTCCTTACAATGTTCATGTTGTGAATTTACAAGCTGGTGATCAAAAAAAGCCCGAATTTTTAGCAATGAATCCCAACGGACGTATCCCTGTAATAGTAGATACTGAAAATGATAACCTTTCAATAATGGAAAGTGGTGCGCAACTAATTTATTTAGCTGAGAAAGCAGGAAAACTATTTCCTACTGAAACAATTGCTCGTTCTAAAGTGATTCAATGGTTGATGTTTCAAATGGGAGGAATTGGTCCCATGATGGGGCAGGCAAATGTTTTTTTTCGGTATTGGCCTGGCGATAAAATCCAAGCAGCTGTAGATCGTTATCAAAATGAAGGGCGACGATTATTTGAAGTAATGGAAACACGTTTAAAGAATAATGAATTTTTAGCTGATGATTTTAGTATTGCTGATATTGCTAACTGGTGCTGGGTTAGAACATATAAGTGGTCAGGCATAAAAATTGATGGTTTGACAGGCCTTCAAAGATGGATGCAAATGATGGAAGATCGTCCAGGATGTAAAAAAGGTGTAGCTGTTCCAATTGATATCATGGAAATGATGCGTAATATGAAAAAATCTGAAGATTTAACTGCCACTGGTTCAAAAATAATTCAAAAATAATATGATTAATAATAATGAGCATTCCTAATCCATTGAAATTAATCGGTGGTGTAGGTTCACCTTACACCAGAAAAATGGTTTC
>NYXF01000016.1 GCA_002685455.1 Porticoccus sp.
TGCAGCTGTCATTGCGCATCACCACGCCAGATGCCAGCTATGCCTTGCAAACACCGCGCATCATGGTTAGTCCTGATGAAAACACCATCAATAGCTATGAAGGTGCACGCTGGAGCGACCCCAACACCGCGCTCATGCGCGAGCATCTGATCCAGGCATTTCAGCAGGACGGCAGCTTTCGCACAGTCAGCAACGAAAGCCATGCGCTGCAAGCAGACGTCCACCTGTATAGCGACCTGCGTCAATTTCAGACACGCTACGTTGATGGTGTACCGGAGATAGCCGTTACGCTGGATGCCAAGCTGGTAGACCCCACCACCCGTCAGGTCATCGCCGCAAGGCACTTTCAACTGACACGCGAACTTGATAACCCTGAGGTACCCGCAGTGGTAGCCGGCCTGGGCGCAGCGTCAGACGAGCTGGCACGCGAGCTGATTAGCTGGAGCCGCAGCAGCCTGGCAAAAATGGATGCGGTTCGCCTTCAGCAACCTGAATAGACGCTTATGAACTTCTCCGCCAAGCCTGCCGAGCGTTGGACGCGACGCATGATAAGCGTAATAAACCCGGTGCCCAGCAACCAAGCGCGCTTGTAACGGTTATCATCCTCTGGGTTAACGCACCTTTCCCGGAGTAACCGTGAGCCTTTTTTCCCTCGTCAGCATTCTGATAACGCTCGCGGCGGTATCAAGCTACTTCAATTATCGGTACATCAAATTGCCGACAACCATCGGCGTCATGCTGGTGGCACTGGTTGCATCGCTGACATTGATCATTATCGGCCCTTACGCCGACGGGTTGCGCGAGCAGGCGGCAACTCTGGTGACACAAATCGACTTTGACCAGGTCGTACTGCACGGCATGCTGGCGTTCCTGCTGTTTGCTGCAGCGATTCATGTGGATGCCAAAAGCCTGCATCAGGAATGGCTACCCATTGCCCTGCTCGCGGTTTGCGGCACGCTGATATCAACTTGCATTGTTGGCGCCCTCACTTGGCTGATGCTGGATTTGCTGGGGCTGGGCATTCCAATCCTGCATGCCCTATTGTTTGGTGCACTGATATCGCCGACTGATCCAATCGCTGTGGGCGCCATCATGAAATCCGTTGGCGCATCGCGGCAGCTCGATGCTCAGGTAGCCGGCGAGTCACTGTTCAACGACGGCCTCGGCGTCGTCGCCTTCATGATTTTGCTGCAACTCTCCGGGCTGGATGGCGCCGGTGCAGATGGCATCACCACTCAATCGTCACTGGATGTCACTGCCATTGGGTTAGTACTACTCAAGGAAATAGGCGGTGCACTGGTACTGGCGCTAGCGGCGGGTTTGGTCGCGCATGAGATGCTCAGACGCGTCGACAACTACCAAGTAGGCGTGCTGATCACCCTCGCCCTGGCGATGGGACTCTATGCCTTGGCGGATGCCTTGCACCTGTCAGCGCCCATCGCCGTTGTAGTAACCGGGCTGTTCCTGAGTAATCGCGGACGATCATCTGCGATGACAGACAAGACGCGCGAGCACATTGGCGCGTTCTGGGAGCTGATCGATGAGATTCTGAACGTCGTGCTTTTTATGCTGATCGGACTGGAACTGCTGGTGATGCCGTTTGAACGCGGCTGGTTATTAGCCGGTGCCTTGGCGATACCTATCGTGCTGGCAGCACGCTGGCTGTGCGTAGCCGGCATCATCGGCCCACTCAGCTGGATGACGAAACAATCAAAAGGCGCCATAACCATTCTCACTTGGGCGGGGCTGCGCGGGGGAATCTCGGTGGCAATGGCGCTATCCATTCCGGAAAGTGGCTCCCGCAGTCTGATCCTGACCCTGACCTACTGCGTTGTGGTGTTCTCGATTATCGTCCAAGGGTTGACCGTTGGCCGGGTGATCCGCAGAAGTAGCGGATCGACCTCGGCGTCCGAGACCCGACAAGAGGGCTGATACCGTTACGGGCATGTCCGCTGTCAGTGGAGCGCCAGCAAACCGTGATAGGAGCTCAAGCCTTCAATTCATTTGCCGCGTAGGAGAAGTAATCCTTACTGATCAGCACGTCCGCACGATGGACCTGCGCGGGATAGGCGAGGATGGCGTTCATTCTTTCAATATCGCGAAAAATGACCCCACCACCGCCCTCCACATGCGCCTGCCGCCCCGCCAGGTCAGGAAAGGCCTCGAAAATGGCGAAGCTGGAGGGGCCAAGACGCACGGCAAACCAGGGACCGGTAGCAGGCTCTTGCTCTACGCAGGCGTTGATATCACGCAGCATCTGCAGAACCGCCTCTTCCTTGCCCGGCATCGCCTCTATTTCAATGTAGAATGCCTTTCTGCCCTCTGCACCCTGCTCTCCCAGAACCTCCACTCCGCGATGATAGCCAGCAGAGTCCTGCGTGGCCGGCCGGGTAACTGAATAGGATTGCTTTGCTGTCGGCTTATCTGTCATGACTTGCTCCTAAGGCAATTGGTAAAGATCACAGGGGTTGATCAACCCGCCAAGAAGACTCCACTCTAATAAAGTGGCAGCACAGCGTGGTGTCGAAACCTCGCAACTTTTTGCCTGATTGTCCATGCTAGCTTTACCCGATCACCGCCACACAGCAGAATACCTCATGGCAAACTCACTCCTGCAAACCGCCCATCAATACACTCAGACGCATAGCGATCGCGAGGGTATTGCGCGCACAACCGTGCCTGGTCTGGTACTGATCCGCAGCACGCGCCCGACTGAGCTGGAACACGCGATAGTGCGCCCGCTGTTATGTCTGGTATTACAGGGTTGCAAGCAAGTGAGTATGGGTAATAGCTATTGCAGCTTCGGTGCTGACGAGACCATGCTGGTTACCAGCAACCAGCCCACTGTCAGCCGCATTATCAGCGCCAGCCCGAGCAAGCCCTATCTGTCGATTGCGCTCGATCTGGACCCCAGTATCATTGCCGAGTTGAACCTGGCTAGCACCCAAACGCCAGGCAGCTCCGCGCTCCAGCATGACGCCTCGCTAGAGCTGAGGGAGGCCGTGCGCCGTTTGCTGCAGTTGCTGGAGCAGCCGCACTCACTTGCGGTATTGCAATCAGCTTTGCTGAGAGAGATACATCACTGGTTGCTGCTGGGCCCCCAAGGCGCTGCCGTGCGCAACCTAGGCATGCCGGATAGCCAGGTGCAGCGTATTGCTCGGGCAGTAGCGCTGCTACGAGAAAACTACAAACAACGGCTGACTGTAGAACGCCTTGCCGCCGCAGCGGGTATGGGCCGCTCGGCCTTTCACCAGCATTTTCGCGCCGTTACCTCGCTATCTCCGTTGCAGTTTCAGAAGCAGCTGCGATTGATTGAGGCGCGCAGACTGCTGCTCAATACCGGCCAGTCCATTAGCACGGTCGCGTTCAAGGTGGGCTACGAGAGCATCTCGCAATTCACTCGAGAGTACCGCCGCATGTTCAACCTGCCACCCCGACAAGATCGACAAGCGGCGCACATACGCGCTGAGTGACGTCAGCCAGTCTGCGCTGATAGGCGGCAACTTAGCTTGGGGCTGGGACATCTAACAGAAGATCGCAGAACAGAACGAAAAACGCCTGCTGCAAGCAGAAAGCTTGCAGCAGGCGCTGAGAGCGCAGCGACCCTAGGGCCGCTTGGCGCTTACTCCCACTCGATGGTGGCGGGCGGCTTACTGGAGATATCGTAAGTAACTCGCGATACACCGCTGATCTCATTGATGATGCGATTGGATACCAGCTCCAGGAAATCGTAGGGCAGATGCGCCCAGCGGGCGGTCATGAAGTCGATGGTTTCCACCGCGCGCAGGGCAATAACCCATTCGTAGCGACGGCCATCACCCACCACGCCAACCGATTTGACCGGCAGGAAGACCGCAAAGGCCTGGCTGGTCTTCTGGTACAGATCGGCGCGATGTAGCTCTTCAATGAAGATATAATCGGCACGACGTAGAATCTCTGCGTACTCCTTGCGCACTTCCGCCAGAATCCGCACGCCCAGGCCTGGACCGGGGAAAGGATGACGGTAGACCATATCGTAAGGCAGACCCAGCTCCAGACCGATCTTGCGAACCTCATCCTTGAACAACTCACGCAGTGGTTCAACCAGCTCGAACTGCATATCGTCAGGCAGGCCGCCGACGTTATGGTGCGACTTGATTACGTGCGCCTTACCGGTCTTGGCCCCGGCTGACTCGATCACGTCAGGATAGATGGTGCCTTGCGCCAGAAACTTGATGCCCTGAAGCTTGGTCGCTTCTTCATCGAAGACTTCGATAAAGGTGCGGCCAATGATCTTGCGCTTTTCTTCCGGGTCGGTGACACCCAACAGGCGCGACAGGAACTTGTCTTCCGCATCGGCGCGAATCACCTTGACGCCCATGTTTTCGGCAAACATGGCCATCACCTGCTCACCTTCGTGCAGACGCAGCAAGCCGTTATCGACAAAAACGCAGGTCAGTTGGTCGCCAATCGCGCGGTGCAGCAGTGCCGCGACTACAGACGAATCGACGCCACCGGACAATCCCAACAAGACCTTGGCATCGCCCACCTGCTCGCGCACGGTAGCGATGGCATCATCAACGATGTTGGACGGAGTCCAGAGTGCCTCACAGCCGCACAGCTCAAGGATAAAGCGCGACAGAATGCGCAGCCCCTGTTTGGTGTGAGTCACCTCAGGATGAAACTGAACGCCGTAGAAATGACGGCTTTCATCGCCCATGGCGGCAATCGGGCAGCTGGGTGTGCTGGCCAGAATATGGAAGCCTTCCGGCAGGCTGATCACTTTGTCGCCGTGGCTCATCCACACATCAAGCGCATAGGCGCCGGTATCGCTGACGGCATCTTCGATGCCTTCTAGAAACGCACCCTGCGCGACCAGATCGACACGGGCGTAGCCAAATTCGTGCTTTTCGGAGCCCTGCACCTTGCCGCCCAACTGCTCGGCCATGGTTTGCATACCGTAGCAAATACCCAACACCGGCAGCCCGAGTTCAAATACCACCTGCGGCGCGCGTGGCGAGCCTGCCTGCGGCACAGACTCAGGCCCACCCGCCAGAATAATCCCTTTTGGATTAAAATCACGAATAGCCTGATCATCCAGGTCCCAGGCGTAAATCTCACAATAAACACCAATCTCACGTACACGACGCGCAATCAGCTGCGTGTACTGGGAACCGAAATCCAGAATCAGAATGCGTTGAGCATGAATATCTTGTGTCATCTACTGTCACTCCAGTGGAGNATCTGAAAACGAAAATGGGGCGGTTCACACCACCCCATTCGTCATAAATGGATAAANNTTAACCGACGCGGTAGTTTGGCGCTTCTTTAGTGATGCTCACGTCATGGACGTGGCTCTCAGCCATACCNGCGTTGGTGATTCGTACAAACTGTGGCACAGAGCGCATTACATCAATGCTTNCACNGCCGGTNTAACCCATGGAAGCACGCACACCGCCCATCAGCTGGTGCACAACACCGGCCATCGGACCTTTACAAGGTACACGACCTTCAATGCCTTCCGGCACCAGCTTCTCTACGCCTGCATTTGCGTCCTGGAAATAACGGTCGGAAGAACCCGTTGTCTGACCCATTGCACCCAGCGAACCCATACCACGGTAGGATTTGAAGGCACGTCCCTGGAACAGCTCAACTTCGCCCGGCGCTTCATCAGTACCCGCCAGCATGGAGCCCACCATCACGGCAGAGGCACCTGCAACGATCGCTTTTGCCAGATCGCCAGAGAAACGAATACCGCCGTCTGCAATAGCCGGGATACCGTATTTTTCCAGTGCAGCAGAAACATTAGCAACAGCACTGATCTGCGGTACACCTACTCCTGCAACGATACGTGTTGTACAGATAGAGCCAGGACCGATGCCCACTTTAACGCCATCCGCACCCGCTTCAGCCAGCGCAATGGCCGCGTCAGCTGTAGCAATGTTGCCACCAATGACCTGTACCTGTGGGAAAGTTTGCTTAACCCAAGCTACACGATCAATTACACCTTTGGAGTGGCCATGTGCAGTATCAACAATAATGACATCAACACCGGCATTCACCAGCGCTTCAACGCGCTCAGGTGTTTCAGGGCCCGTACCCACAGCCGCGCCAACAATCAGACGAGCCTGACCATCTTTAGCCGCATTTGGATACGCCTTAGCTTTGTTCATATCCTTCACGGTCATCATGCCGCAAAGTTTAAAGTC
Organism: Porticoccus sp.; assembly: GCA_002685455.1. The sequence continues at coordinate 6,189 of NYXF01000016.1, forward strand.
TTCGTCAACGACCAGGATCTTTTCAATGCGGTGCTTACGCAGCAGGTTGCGGACTTTATCTTTATCCACACCTTCTTCAACTGTCACCAGGCGCTCTTTTGGAGTCATAATTGACGCCACTGTAGCATCCAGGTGATTTTCAAAGCGCATATCACGGCTGGTCACCAGACCCACCAGCTCGCCATTATCGATCACTGGGAAACCAGAGAATCCCATCTGAGCGGCCAGCTTATGAAGCTCACCTACCGTCATATCGGAAGAACAGGTCACAGGATCATTCACGACACCTGCTTCATATTTCTTCACACGGCGAACTTCTTCTGCCTGCTGTTCAATAGTCAGGTTCTTATGGATGATACCAATACCACCCTCCTGAGCCATCGCAATCGCCAGACGAGATTCAGTCACCGTATCCATCGCCGCAGATACCAGCGGGATATTCAGCTCAATACCCTTAGTCAAACGGGTTTTAAGGGAAACGTCTTTGGGCAGTACTTCTGAGTAGCCCGGAACCAGCAACACATCATCAAAAGTAAGTGCGTCTTCAGCGATTCGCAACATTCGCAGCCAACCTGTATTTCGTTGAAAAAATTAAGAGCGGAATTATACAGCCATTAGACTTTTTGCTCAATCCATCCAACGCAATATGCAACGATAAATTCACATCTCAACATGACTCTTATTCAGCCAGTACAAGATAAAACATCTATTCGCCGTGCAAGGCGATTCAGCCTACCCTGAACTTGGTTTAAGATGAGCGCCATGTATAGCGATAATCAAAACGCCACACGGGCGATTTCAGTCTCAGAACTGAACAAACAGGCACGCTCTCTACTCGAACGTTCTTTCCTGATGATCAGTGTGGAAGGCGAACTTTCTAACTTTGTTCGTCCCAGTTCTGGCCATTGGTATTTTACGCTAAAGGACAGCAAGGCTCAGGTACGCTGTGCCATGTTCAAAAACCGTAGCCACTTCTTAAAGTACCAACCCAAAAATGGCGATCGGGTACTTGTCCGTGCCAAAGTCAGCCTTTATGAGGGTCGTGGAGATTATCAGCTAATCTGTGACTATATGGAGGAAAGCGGGTCTGGCAAATTGCAGCAGGCGTATGACGAGTTAAAAGCACGCCTGCATCACGAAGGCCTGTTTGATAGTCAATACAAACAGCCATTGCCCGACCATCCCTCTCATATTGGTATTATCACTTCGCCTACGGGCGCCGCTGTACACGATGCCCTAACCGTTCTGGAGCGTCGTTTCCCCGGATTACCGGTCACGCTGTACCCGACCGCAGTCCAAGGTGAAGATGCCCCTGCGCAAATTGTACGGGCGATTGAGCTTGCCAACAGGCACCGCGCATGCGATGTGTTAATCGTCGGGCGTGGCGGTGGATCGCTGGAGGATCTCTGGGCCTTTAATGAAGAACCGGTGGCCCGTGCCGTGTTTAATAGCGAGATTCCGGTGATCAGCGCGGTGGGGCATGAAGTAGATGTCGTCATTACCGACTTTGTTGCCGATGTCCGCGCGCCCACCCCTTCAGCCGCAGCTGAAATGGTTAGCCCGGATCAGCGCAACCTGAAAATGCGTCTGGACCAGTCACGCCAGCGCTTATCGCTGCAACTGCAGCGCCAGCTCCGAACAAAACACGAACGCCTTCATGCATTGCGTGCCCGCCTGCGTCATCCGGGTGATCAGCTAAGACAGCAATCACAGCGACTGGATGATCTGGAACAGCGAATGCAACGCGCGATACATCAACGCCTGCATCAACACCGAACCCGGCTGAATCAACTACAGCAACGCCTGAACAATCAACAGCCTAATCAACAGATCAGCCGTTACCGCCAGCAAGTACGGCAGTCGTATCAGCACTTACAACAACTGATGCAAACCCGACTGTTACAAGCCCGGATGGAACTCAAAGGCCAAGCCGGGCGGTTACACGCAGTCAGCCCTCTCGCCACCCTGGATCGGGGCTATGCCATTGTTCATGATGAACACGGCAAGGTAATACATGACAGCCAACAGGTTCAGGCCGGAGATCGCATAGAGACTCGCTTGCAACACGGCCGTCTGCAATGCACCGTCGACGATATTATTACGGAGAACAACTGATGCGCTTGATGAAACCGCTCGTGACCACATCGCTGGCACTGATCCTCAGCACCGCGCTTTATGCGGGTGATCTACCCAAAGAATCGCGAGTCCCGGGCGGAATTGCCGTGGTACCACTGTCCGGTCTTGTTTCCGCCACAGCGCCAACAGCTGATTTTCGCGGAAATCGCGTGATGGTCGTCAGTGCCGCAGGCACTGCCTATGAAAACCAGACACACTGGCTGGCAATCGTTGGGATCCCGCTAAAAGCAAAGTCAGCACA
>NYXF01000077.1 GCA_002685455.1 Porticoccus sp.
CTTCTCCTAGCCTTCTTGCAATACGATGAGCAACGGATTCTGTATTTCCATCATCACTTCCAAAAAAAATTGCAATTTTTTTCACAGTTTATCCAATATCAATTATTAAAAATTTGCCTAAAAAAAATGATTTATTCGTAGTTCCAAATAATCGTCACGACTTTGCGGGAAGCTCGGTTCGCCTAACTCAGAATTGGTAGTCACCTTTAATTCCAATGACAATAAAAAATTTTCTTTTAGGCGAGTTTTTGCTTCAACACTATAAAAAGTCTCTGATGTTTTTTTATCAAGAATAAAACCTGCTAAAATTGATCCATCATTTATGTTATTCGATGTCCATCTAGATCCTAAAAAAAAATCATTGTCGGCACTAGTGATTGATTCAACAGAAGAGCGATCATCGTGTTGATACTCAAAAAGAATACCCACATCACCTATTCCATCAAAAACTTGATAAAAAGTATACTCAAAACCTACCACTCCAGCAAAAATAGAATCAGCATACCCATCACGGACAAAAGATTCTAATTTCCAAAGCCATGAGGAATGTGTATATTGAAGGTCCAGCCCAATTTGTTCTATTTGATCATAATTTAATAGCAATTCTGAGTTGACACCTCCTATGCTCATGCGAGGATCACGATTTGTTCCATTGAAATAATATAATCCAAGATCAATATCACCAAAATAATGGCTATATCTAAACGCGAAATCTAAATGTTTTCTCTTACTTGATGATTGATATTTAGCATTATCAGCATTTACAGGAGCTTCGCTCCTGAATCTTCCGTCTGGACCAGAAAAAGATCTTTCACGGAAGTAGGGAAGCAGATAAAAGCTCAATAAACCATAGTCCTCTTGAAATGCTAAACGTATCATTGGTTGACCAAGTTTTTCTTCTTGATTGATATTTTCAACAAGATCAGTTTGATTAATTATATCTATCAAATGAACTGATTCAGCTACACCCCAGAAGACTTTGTTAAGACCTACAAGAAGCTCTATATCCTCATTTTGATAAGCCCAAAAGGCCTCTCTGAAATCGAAATGTGATCGTTTTTTATCATTTTCATCCCAGCGAGCAAAAGGTATGAAAGATACTCGCTGATTATTACTATTACTTCGCCAGCGGATTTCCCATTCACCTGAAACTGAAGATTCAATATCACTAGTATTTTGATCTAACCACATCGAATCCTCTGTGAAACCTCGCAATTGAAATGCAATATTTCCACTGATGTCCAATTCATCATAGACATCAGCGACTCCTAACTCCGAGTTTGATATAAACAGTAATATAAAGAAATACAATATTTGCTTAGATTTAGGCAACTTCAATACGGTCACCTTAAACCCGTGAGGCGACCTTTCACAAAATCACTATCTGTAAGCCCTAAATTAAATTTATATGCATAATATATTAAATCACTACTTTTTTTGGTCTGAATATTATTCATTTTTAATTTATGAGGACGCCAATATTTTTGATTATAAACTCGATAATCTTGCAATATCAACTCCTTTAATAAACTACCCTTTCGATCATAAAATTCTATCTTTCTGGGTTGATAAATAGAATTATCGACCCATGAAATTTGTTTTTTATACCCAGAGTTTTCATAAAGAGGGATTCGCTCGATGACATCACATATCAACTTGCCACAATTTTCTTCTCGAAGATATTTATAGCTAAACTTATTTAATTCACTAGCAGTAAAATCCTCAAAAGCAAATTCGGAGCCAACAAATGGACCAGATTTATTTCTCGAAGAAATTCTTTTCACTCTCTTTAAGGCAGGTAAATAAAGCCACTGGTCGTCAGATTTAAGTATTTTTGCATGGGATAATAGCGCTGTCCCTTCTATATCTTTCGGTGTTCTGAATAAAATTAGACCTTTGTCTCCCACTGACTCATCAGGAATCTCTAGTGTTTTAAACTGAAGTGTCCTTGATGCCTCTTTACCAGCAGAGTTTCTTAATATCATAGTCATCTCAACTACGCTATCCGAAAAACCTCGATCAGATCGATCAGATCTTGCTGCAATGTTATAGCCTTTTTCGCTATCAGCGTTAGCGTATAGAGAATTATGCGGTAAAAGTAAAAAAAAGCCCATGCACAAAATATTTTTAAGGGGTGTATTTGAGTGAATATTCAATTTAAGTTTCCTGATAGTTAATATATATTAATACACAAGTAATTCTATCCTAATCTCCCTGCCTTTTTCTTACCTTGCTTATCCACAAACAACAAAAGGACAGGAAGTAATAAGAAATCGAGTAATAAGGCAAATAATACTGAAAAAATTGTCATCAATCCAAGATCAACATTCATTTTAAAGGCTGATGTTGTAAGAACAATAAAACCGCTCGTTAAGATGATTGTATTAACTACAATAGCTTTACCAACGTTTGAAAATGCATAACGTATTGAATCCTCAGCACTGAGACCCTTTTCATTTTTTGCGCGAACGTACTTAGATAGAAAATGCACTGTATCATCAACAATAATTCCTAAAGAGATAGAGGCAACAGTTGCAACAGAGAACCCCACTTCGCCATAAAGAAGAGCCCATAATCCAAAAGTCATTAGCAAAGGAAGTCCATTCGGAATCATGCTCATTAAACCCAATCGAATACTTCTGAGCGCTCCAACCATAATGATTGCTATTACTAAAATTGCACCTATGGTCCCTGATATCATATTCTGGACATTCCTATCTGTTATATAGGTAAACATGACTTGTGCACTTGTAGGCTGCGACATCATATATTCTGGCCAGTTTTTCAGCATCCATTGACGTGTTGCATCTAAAAAAGATTTAGTCTCACTTGTACTAGCTTTTTGTAACATAGCTGTAACTCTTGTCGCAGACTTATCAACGTTGATACGATCATTCAAATCTAACCCATATGGCAGTGATAGTTCGTATAATAATAGATATTGTGCTGATAACTGGCGATTATCTGGAAGGCGATAAAAGCTATTGTTGTCACTATGCATATTTTTATTCAGACGTTTCATGATATCTGTAATAGAGTACACATGTAGAACTTCGGGCTGCGCACTTAAAAAAGTGGTGAATTCCTCAAGATGTCTAAGATATTCTGGTTCACTCACCCCGCCAGTATTCTTAGCAGGCACAGAAAATTCAATAGGATAAAGTCCAAAACTTTTCAGTGCTTGATCTGAATCTCTACGAAACTCAACCCTTTCGTCAAAATACTCAACCCATTGGTCATTAAAAGAAATTGTTGGAATAAACCCTGTTAAAATAGCCACTACTGTAAGTGAAATAACTAATATTGCTCGTGGGTTAAAAATAACGAGATTAGCTATGTAGTTCATAATTTTTTGTGTCCACTCTATTTTATTTGAGGGAATTATCCTTACAGGCAATAAGCTTAAAATTGCTGGAAGCAAGGTTATAGAAAGGAGCCATGCTGCAAATATGCCAATAGCGGTGATGTTACCTAAGTGCCAGAACGGTGGGGAATCAGAAAAATTAAGTGCAAGGAAACCGACGATCGTTGTAACTGATGTAATAGTTACAGGTAAAAAATTGATACGTGCAGCTTCAATTATAGATTCTAATTTTGTANACCCTTCGCGCATAAGAGTTTTAAAGGATACCAATATATGGATAGAATCAGCTACGGCAAGCGTNAGTATNACTGTAGATGCACTCATAGAAATGGGTGTAAGCTTGATTCCAAAGAATCCAGCGGCACCCATACCAATGACCGTTGAAAGTGTTACAACTAAAAAAATTACAATAGTTCCTGCAAAAAACCTCAATATTATCCACGATATCAATAGTATTACTATGAACATCATCGGGGTTAATGTTCCAGCATCCAGCAAACCTACTTCTGAAAAAGCATTATTCAACATAGATACACCGGTGAGATGTATTTTTATGTCAGGAAAATCAACTTCCATACGCTGACGAAGGTCTCTTGCTGCGCGGACTGCTTCTGGCACCTCAAGCAAGCTAAGATCTGGGTATTGTAAAACTACGTTAATAGCTGTGACAGCAGAGTTCGTTGTAACCAAATTATTACGAAGAAGTGGCTCCTCTAGAGAGACCTCTTTCTTTTTCGATAGTTCTAAGGACGACAGACTCTCAGCATCAATTACTAGATCTTCAACAATGAGATCATCGCCAACTGAATGTGTATATTGAAAGTTGCTTAATGAGTCTACACGAATTGTATATGGTATTTTCCAAGCTTCGGCTGTGAGCTTTTCGACAGCAGATAAAGTTATATTATTGAATACGCCCTCTTTCTTATTATTTTTTGGTTCCATAACAAATAAGATATTGTCATTTTTTGTATACGTAGCCTGTAAGTCCTCAAACGCAGCAAGCTCTGGATTGTTATCAGAGAAAAAAACACGGTAGTTTGAAGAAAACTCAAGGTTTGACATCCCTCTAGTAAAGCCGAGCACAATTATTAATGTTATAAAAATGACAACCCACCGAAAGTGAATTACCTGGCTGGTGAGATTTTGTGAAAATTTATCTATTTTTTTGAAATAAGGATCCATATTTGATTTAGCCATGCGTTTAAATAAGACTTATGTATAAATGATTAGAAAAGTTATCGTTCACAAATGGCGCACCCGGAAGGATTCGAACCTTCGACCGCTCGGTTCGAAGCCGAGTACTCTATCCAGCTGAGCTACGGGTGCATTTGATCAAAGTGTCTGCTAACTTTTGGTTATTTTATACCAGCAACTTTATAGATCATACTAAACAAAGCTACAGAAACTAAGTTTTAAGTCGATCCTCGAGAAATTATAAAAAAATAAATGAACCTATTAGAACTTATAGGGCTTTTTTTAAAATGGCGCACTCGGAAGGATTCGAACCTTCGACCGCTCGGTTCGTAGCCGAGTACTCTATCCAGCTGAGCTACGAGTGCATCAAGGTCGCGTAATATATGAAAGAAGGGCTTTTTAGTCAAGCTCAAAGAGATGTAACATATAATTTGGTCTTTTCGTTTATCGTCAATGTTATCCTCATATGTAATATATTACCTGTTGGGCGTAAATAATGATTACCCAATAAAAAAGACCCTGTAGGGTCTTTTTTATTGGGTTATTGTGGATTATCTATCTTCACTAAAGATAAACTTAGGTTTGAAGATATAAGCCATTGAGGGCATTAAGAACAATGCACTAAAGGCCGATACTGAAAGCCAAATAGCTATCAGCATACCCATTTCTGCTTGGAAGCGCAGCGAAGAGTATGACCATACAGCGATACTAGCAATCAATACAAACGCTGTTACCAAAACGCCCCTACCTGCACAATGCAACGATAAGTTAATTGACTCTAGTATTGACTTACCGCTATCAAATTCCATCTTCATTCGATCACAAATATAAAGTGCATAGTCCACACCAAGACCAATACCTAATGCAGCAACAGGTACTGTATTAATATTCATACCGATATTCTGATAAGCCATGAATGCGAAAGTAACCATATTTGCAAGCACAACAGGAACCATGAAGAACATGCCTGCAATACTTGACCGATAAACAAGGATACACATCATTACAAGTATAAATAATGCAAGCGCAATTGATTGTATCTGACCAGACAAGATCACTTCATTTACAGCAGCAATTACACCAATAGTACCTCCAGCTAGTGCAATATTTACATCAGGATTCGCTGCTTGGAATTTTTTAACCCTAGCAACTGCAGTTTGGATTGTTGGACCTTGCCTATCTGCGAAAAACATAGTGATCGATGCATTCATCCGATTCACATCAGTAAAGCGATTAAGATCTCCAGGTTCTGCTGCTCTCTCGTACATATAGATTAACTCAGCATTATTGGTTGTTGTCGAACCAAGCTCGGTGTATCTAAAATTACCCTCTCTAAGTGTTTCATTTACAGAAGGTAATATATCAGATAGTGAAATACTGCCACCAATTTGTTCTTGTTGCTCCATATAACGCTGGAAACGCAACATTGTATCAAGCACGTGAACATTTTTAATCTGATTTTTTTCTTTTCGACCAACAACCACAAACATTCTATCGGCACCGGGGAATTGTGTATTTATCGCGGATGAATCTGCATTATACAGCGCATCCGGCCATAAAATTGGTGAGCCAGGATTTGCATCACCAATTGTTAAATCTACAGCTCGGAAACTACATCCTATAAATACTACTGCTGCCAGAGTAACAACGATAAATCTTGCTTTTGTTGAAGCAACACTTACACATAGATTTAAGAAGGGTCTAATTAATAATTTATCAAGATTTAATCCGTGCGCATATGCATTTGGTTTCTTGACATATGAGAGCAAGATTGGTGTTACAACGATGGAGCTCACCGCTACGGTTGCTACCCAAACTACGGCAAGCACTACCAATTTCTGTAGTAAAGGGATTGGGCTAATCGCAACGACCGTTACACAACCTGCGTCTGTACCTACTCCTAGAAGCCCTGGCCTTAACAAGTCTTTCAAAGTAATTTTTGCAGCTTCATAAGAATCTGCTTTGTCTCCCTGGCTTTCAATTTCCTCATGAAAACGAGTTATCATCTGAACAGAGTGTGACACTGCTCTAGCCGTAATAAGCATCGCTACTACTACTACTAATGGATCAAAGTGAATTCCTACTAGTTTAGCCACCCCAAGCGCCCAAGTAGCACTAATAGCTCCGGCCAAGAGAGGCAAAATGGTTCCCCTCCATGTTCTATTAATTAAAAACAATAAAACTAAGAAGATTAGACCGGCATATGTAACAAGTTCCATAGTTTCAGGTAGGAAGTGATCGACCCAACCATACAGAATAGGATTACCTACCAATGATATATCTACTGCATCATTGTCCAATCTATTAACTAGCTCGTATGCTTGCTTGTAAACTAAATTAGGATCTAAAAGGCTATCAAAGAAATCCACTGTAATTAATGTCGCTGATAGATCTTTTGAAACATATGGACCATAAACAAGTGGGCTTCGGAGGATAGCTTCTTTTATGCGATCAATATCAGCTTGATTTTCTGGAAGATTTGGCCACATATAAGGAAAACTTTGGATTCCCTCTGTAGACGCTCTTACCTCCTTAAGCTTTTTACCAGCTATAGAGTAGATCTGAAACTCATTTATCGCGTCAATTTTATAAAGGCCTTGAGTAAGTCCATGTATCTGCTCAAGAACAGGCATCTGGAATATATCACCTTTTGTAGATTGAATCATAAATGTAATGATACTTGTTCCACCAAAGGTTTTCTTAAACTCCTCATGGACTTTTATGTATGGATGGGTTCCAGGCTGTAAATCCTCGAAAACGGTTTTAACATCTATACGTGCTGCAAAGGTAGCAAGAATTAAGGTTAAAACAGTCACGACCAACAAAACCTTTTTTCTTTGCTCTATACAGAAAAGTGCGAAATTCTCTAACATCTTATTCTCCAACAATCTTAATTAACCTTACATTTATTAGGTAGGCTCAAAATAATTAATATCTTTTATTCGTGCAAAAGAGTCCACTCGCGTGTTTTTAAATCCAGTGAACCAACTGTTGCCCCTACTGCAAGGCCTTTTCCGTCAACAATCACCATCTCAGAATGAGAAGTATAGTCTGTAGAGGAAATATTCATAGGTTCAAAATTAGTTAGATCACTAGTGAAAGTCATCCATTTACCTTTATTGCCGATGGCTACCCATCGGTCTATTGCATCGGACCACTGAACGTCCATCATATGCTCAGTCATACCTGATGCCTCTGGGGATATGTATGTCCAGGTTGCACCTGCATCTCTTGTACTTACTGTTACTCCAGCTAAACCAACTATAGTGATTTCATTATCGTTTCTGGCGTCAATTGCTCCGAAACTGTTCGGGCTATCAGACTGAAGTTCTTCCCAATTAATACCATCATCGCGAGTAATAAATATGCGGCCGTACTCAGCTGCAACATAATATGTTCCATTTGGTGTTTTAACAACATCATTCATAAAGATATCGTCAAGCTCACAACCACATTCGGGCTTAAGTCTCGACCAAGTCTTACCATAATCTTTTGATCTTAAAACTGCACCCATTTCACCAACGGTTACAGCTTCTCCGCCTGAATAAGTGTGCACTTTAAGTAATTTATTTGCTATATCAGATTTGGGAGAATCTACTTCTACCCATGTTTTACCGCTATCTTCAGTGATAACAATAACACCATCGTTTCCGACTGCTACTGCGTTATCAGGACTATCTTTCCATGATGATATATCTTGGAAGTGAGCCATTGTATTTGATACTTGTTGTTTCCAAGTAACTCCACCATCTTTGGTTTCTAACATTAAACCGTAGTTTCCTGCAGCTAGCCATTTATCATCACCTTGATGAGTTAGCCCGTAAACCCTATCTCTAACATTAATTGCCGCTGGGACTACCTCGTTGATAATAACAGTAGGTTTAACAAAAAGGCCTGCATAAAGCAATGAGCCTACGATTGCCCAAGGCAAAATTCCTATAATTGTGAGTACAACCCTTTGTATAGCGGATTTCTCATTTACAGCAGCGTTCATAACTCCCCCAAAAAATATTCAGACATGGCATCTTAGTGAAGCCATTCTCATCAAAATCAAATTTAATTTTATTTTTTTATTGCTGTTCTTTGCTTTAAAAAAATTCCGGAAGGAACCATTAGTATGTTCATACTAACAACCCCTTCGCGGAATAGTTTAGATTTGTATTAACGTGCTAACTGAATAAGAGTTTTCAGCGTTACGTCTTCTTCTTGCACTGAGTCAGGGTTAGCTTTCATGTTAGAAGACCAAGTTGTTGAGAACTCAGCTTTCCAATCAATGATGTGACCAACAACTGGCATCAATGCTTGGTAACCGTCATCACCATAATCGATACGATTTTGGAAGATGAAAGTTTTCCAGAATTTACCGTTTTTATCGTATGCTTCACCCAGATAAGGTCTTGGGTAATCCATTTCCATATAAACGATTTTCTTGCTGTAAGGATGCTCGTCAGGAGGAGTTCCCTCAATAACATACACTTCACGTGGCTCCCATTGAACCTGTTCATTAGGGAAGAAATGAGGTGGTGTATCCATGTCTACAGCAGGGAATTCCTTAATAGTATTTTTGAAAGCAAGGTCAACAGTAACTAGTGGAGCGTGAGCAATAGCCCAGATCCAACGCTTACCTGTTAACTTAACTTCTTTATACTTAGTGGGAACCGCATCCCAAATATCCCAGTCATCATATAACTGAACTGTTCCACCAATTGGATCCATCCATGCGTTACCAGAGAGACGACGTGCACGACGTACAGACTTCAAGTATGCATAAACATCGTCAGGCTTCTGAGATGTTGGATCATTGTAGCGAACAGAAAATATTCCGATGCCTTTAATATCTTGTGGGTAAATTGCTACTAGTACAGTTTTTTGTAGGATATCGCCTTTACCTTCAGATACTGGACCACCGTCTAAACGGCCTTCCATGTAGTAACGACGTGCCCACCAACGCTGAATACGCTCCATGCCTGATGTGGCGTCCAAGAACACCCATGAGATATGACGTAAATCCATAGTTGCACCATAAGTAGGTGAACGTAGGTTCCAGATTAGTTTACAACCTGCATCCGGATCATCCATGCTTACTTTTTGTGGATCAAAGAACATACCAGCTGTCCAGTTACTAACAACACCACAGTTACTACCATTAGCAGGTGCTCCGTATACAACATTAGGGGCTCCATCTATAGTAGCTTGCATATATTTAGGGTCCATTTCAATGAACTCTGAATGACGAGTATTAATCATCAATGCTTTGTTGCGGATCATCCACTCAACGTTTTCAGTAATCATACTTCCAACTGTTTTTCCTTCAAAACAAAGATTAGTTACTGCATCCAAGTTTGAATTCTGGATCACTGTTCCAGCTTCCATAGCATCAC
>NYXF01000119.1 GCA_002685455.1 Porticoccus sp.
CCATCTCCATCATCATCAGTATCACATACATCTACTACACCATCTTCGTCGGTATCAAGCTGGTCAGCATTAGCTGTAAGTGGACAGTTATCTTCTGTGTCTAGTATACCGTCACCATCGGAGTCATTCAATGGAATAAATTGCTTAATCTGAGGAACATATTTACCTGTAGTAGAATTAAATCTTACCCATGATACCGATGCCTTCTTTTCACTATCAATTGTGATATCTGAATGAATTGCATTACCTCCAGAGTCAGAAACTGTATAAGTAGGTGACCAAGTATTAGAATTTAAATTATAAAATCTTGACTGAATTCTATAATGTAAGCCGTCTGTTCTCTGCCATGAAACTCCTATTATGCTATCTTTGTTATTACCTATTGAGATAGATGGAAGAATCGCACTTTTTCCATTATCTGTCAACTTAGTTCTAGTCCAGATATTACGTGTTTTCATTATAGATGCGTAAATAACATTCCTGCCATTATTATTACCCCACCATGTTACAGCAGCCTTACCATTTTGGAAGATAATCCTAGGCTTTGTCACTTCTTGTGATGCATTAAAAGAGTCTTCCCCGTCAGGTGATAAAGACTGAATATTCTCCAAAGACCCATCTTTATTTCTGTATCTAACCATCAATTCTCCTGTCTGATTATCAGCAGAGTTAGGTGTAAAAGTGCCAGATTCTTCTCTCCAGTATATAATAGCATCACCATTATTGTCTAAGGCAACCTGAGAAAATCCAGCATGGTTAGATTTATCATTGTATGTTTCTAATTCACTCCAATTACTAGAATTAGAATCTCTAAACTTCCCAACAACATCATATCTTTCCGAGCCATTAATATCCCACTCTTGCCAAGTTATAATCATGTCACCATCATCATTATATGCTATAGAAGCCAATTCTTTATTTTTGGATGAAGAACTAATTATCTCTTCTCCTTTCCAACTTCCATTCACAAATTCATTTGAAACAATTTTATAATCAAAATCATGACTTTCAAGCCATACCACAGCTACGTTACCTGAATTATTTATAGCAGAATTACTTCTAAGATGATACCTAAAGTCAGATGATGAAATTGTAACCGGTGAATTCCAATTATCAGAGTCATAAGGTTTATAGAATGACATAATGCCCTGATCTCTGAATGGTTCTGTAATTATAACTGCATCACCTCTAGAATTCATTCTTGCATTTGCTTTATAAAAATCTCCAGAGTATTCTGATAAATCAGACCAGTCATTATTTATATCTCTTGTAGCATACGAGAGTTTATTATTACTAGAATTAACAAAACTAAAAACAGCCTTATTATTTTCTAAATTTTTTGATGATGCGATTGATGGAAATAACTGATGGGAGGATGTATTTGTGTACTCTTTTAAATGTTTAAAGTTGGATGATACACTTAGTATATCATTACCCTCATAACCTGTTCCTGGAGCGCCTGAATTTATATATTCATTATTAATTAACCAACTCCTGAAACCTTCCTTGAAGTGGTCACCATATGAGGGGGTTGCAAGCGTAAACTTTGGGTCAGTTAAGTAAATACTTATATAAGGATCATAGTTTAAAGGATTAGCTCCCCAGTTGCTCATGTAAGAATTTTCGCCTTTTGAAATATCAGCAGTTAGATATCCTAGCTTTTTATCATCCTGAAGATCTATAGAATGTGCTTGTGGTGGCCAGGTTCCAGCAGTATGATTCATTCCTACTACATGACCCATCTCATGTATAAGAACACCTGCGTTAGCTTCTTTATCTAAAACAATTACAGCTCCTTTTCCTGTTAAAACACTTGAATATAGGTTTGTAGTGCCAACGATCCCTGTCTTATCAGAATCACAATCAAGAAATATGATATTCAAATAATTTGTCAATGAAGCAGGACCACTACCAACTTGAGCTAGGGCCTGATGAGGTGAACCAGTCTTGTAATATTCTGAGTTATAAAACTTAGTAACCCCAGCTAACTCGAATGAGGACCAATTATTAGAATCATATAGTACGTTATATTCATCATTTAAACTCCTAATTAAATCTTGCACGTGAGATATAGTAACTGGCATTTTATTTAATGTCTCATCATCAGTCAATAAAATTGCATTAACCATTATCGATTTATTATCTGAAACTGGGTACTCTTCAAAAGTAAAATCAAGTTGTGAGTCTGATTCAAATTCTAATGTGTAATATGTAATACCTTTCGACCCAATTTTCCAATCAGGATGCTGAACTGAAACATCCACATTCCACTGATTTTCATCATATTTACCGTAATTAGTTGCTATCAGGTTATATTTTCCATCTTTTGGGACAGTGTAGTATATTCTTGAATTTTTATTATTTCCAGAATCGTCATCCTGAGCTACTATATTTCCATCAGAATCAAATAAATATAACTTAGTATCCATTGAACTCCAGTCCTCACCTCCCCACCAGCCACGAACAAAAGGCTCTACATTGTACAGATCTATAACTAAATTTTCATCCTTCTTTAAAATAACAGAATAATTATGTACGTCATCACCTTGCAAAAAAGATCCATTTTTGGTTACTTTCCACTCCTCGTTTGTATTTGCAGACTCATTAATATTATCAGTTAGTGTTGTAGGTCTTGGATAGTCATGACTTGTTAATTTAATGTAAGAGTTATTCTTAACTGCACCTAACTTATAACCACCCTTTTCATTTTTGTATGGACTAACCTCAATTTTATATTCTCCGTTTGGACTGTCACTAGGAATAACTAAACTCCTTGGAACAGCAGAAGAATTTATAGAATAGAGCTTAGAAAATTCAAATAAGTATGTTCCATCTGGTTTTACTACACTTATATGTAATTCTCCAAGAGCTGGATAATATACCCCAACTTGTGTACCTGTAAACTCAATACTTATTTCACTGTTATCAGCTTTATTAAATTTCCATACCTCATTACCATAAGCTTTAACAAATGAAGTCACTAGATTATTTTCATTTGAAGCACCAAAGAGAGACTCCTTATTTTTATCATAGTTAAATGATGACCTTGTTTGGTTTTGGTGATTTTTACTTAATCTATTTAAATAATCTTCTCCATGGGAGTGATCTTCGTTATGAACTAGATGACAAGTGGACTCATCAAACCTTTTGATTTGAGCATTTAAATTAAATGCTAGAATTAATAAAATAAAATTTGATATAAAATACCTCAATAATATATTGCAATTAACTTACTACAGAAGTGTTATGCTTTATTACAGAACTCACTTCTGTTACCTCTGTAACAACACTTTCTGATCTTTTAGCATGTTCATGGATTAGGTCTTCTGACTCAGCATTGTAAACGCAATATATAGAATCTCCTGCTACATAACTCTGCTCTTGCTGTATCAGTTTCCCTTCATCTCTCATTTCATCAAGAACAGCTTCAGATCCTTTTCCAGCTTTATTTAAATCACTTTTTGGAGCTCCTGAAATACCAGGCATCTCTCTTTTTATTAAAAATTTTTTCATTTGTTTTTATTTTAATTCAAGGTTAAAAATAATCTTAATTTATTAACAAAAAAAAGACACATACATAATATATCTTTTTAATAAAGTATTAAAGAATTTTAGTTGAAAAATAGATTATAATAATTCTAAAATTTTTATGTTTTTAAAATCGACAGGGTGTCCCTCCGACTGAAGCGATATATAACCCTGACTCAATTTTTCACCAATTTTTATACCATAATTAGTTGGTATGAAATCACCTCCAACCGTTAAATTTGTATATGTAAGAACAGTATCTGATTGGATAACATGATGAATAAGAGAGTCTGAATATACTATCAACTTAACATTTACCCACTCATCCTCATATGTTTTAGATATTGAATTTATACAATGTCCGTCTGCCTTCTTTCCATTAATATCTACATCTGTACCGGGAGTGCATATATTAGCTGTAGGCCTTTCTCCAGCTCCAATCCCACCTAAGAGTTGAGCTTCAGCGCTTACTGGAAATTCTTGATTTTTAAGCATACTTCTGGGATCTTGACAGTGCAGCATTACACCACTATTCTTTATTGACCAACCTGGTGCACCCTTGAGGTGATACCCTCTAAATTTATAATCTAGGCTTAAAATATAATATTTAAATTCTTTCTTAGTGTAAAATAAATGTCCAAATCTATCTCCAAACTTTCTATATCCTTCATAAGAAACTTTTATAGACCCATCCTCAACCTTAAAAGTATTTCTGTAATTGTTACCAAAATCATATCCTCTAATTTTTACTTCCCAGCCATCTAAATTTTTCCCATTAAATATTTGAATCCATTCGTTTTTTTCAAAATTAATAAGAAGAAGAATTAATGAAATTAATTTTATGATCATAAGGACTAATTAAGTGAATTAAGCATTTTTAATTATTAATTCACAAGGTAATTCTATTTTTCTAATAACACATTCTCTTTGACTGCATCTGAGAAATAAAATTTAAACTTTAAATCTCCATTTTCTCTAATTAAGTAGGCACTTTCAAGCCACTCGAAGTTCATAACTACATTTCCAGAATCAGTCTTCACTAAAAATCTACCAATATTTGTGAGCGTTGCATGTGCAGATTCTGAGTCTGTATCAATGACAAAATCTTTTAAATCCCACTCACTTTCAATCATGTCAAAAGAATTTACAAACTCTATAAATTCATCCATTGTATACTTCCTCTCATTCTCAAAAATGTAGTAGTCATCTGTAACAAGATCATATAGTTTTGTCTTGTCAGGATTATCAACAGATAATGTCTCAAAAAAGTCATAAAACTTATTTTTAACCTCATCTTCTGTTATTTTAGATTCTTTTGATGAGCAGCCTAATATTAGAAGGCAGATAAATAGATATATATAATTTTTCATTCGATTAATCTATTAAAAAAATGAAAGAAATACAATACGATAATATATCTAATCTAAGTTATTGAAGAATCTCCATATGTCTCTTATTATTAATCTACCCTTACCATTTAAGTTGTGATTACCTCCTTCAACTCTCCTGAAAATAACTTCATTATTTTGATCACAATCTGAGTAAGTATATATGCTGTCTCTTCCTAACACTCTAATATTATAATTATTGTCACAACCAATAGCATCTGCCCACATAGAAGCACTTTCGAGTGAAGATCTAAACTCATGACCCACACCAGAGACACCTCCATCATAAGGTATTACTTGGTCATCTGACCCACAAACCTGATATATGGAGAGAGGTTCAATACTTTTACTTGGCGATTGATTTAATAGAAGTTGAGAGGCAATAGGTCCTATTCCTCTTAAAAAATCAACTTTTATACCTAACTTATTCACTAAAGCAGACCCATTCGACGTGCCAATTGCAAAAACTTTATCAAGATCGACATTTTCGTATTCACTAACTTTTGCCATGATCATTCTTGAAAACTCTACGTCGTCGGCATTGGAACTTTCTTTACCTAAATTCCAAGATCGTTTATAGCCTTGTGGGTAAACACCTATAAACTGATGGTCATCTACGAGGTCTTGGTTATGATTTAACCATGATTCTGCTTCACCTCCATTCCCATGAAAAAAAAATACAATTGGATACAATAAATCAGGATTTGGATTTTCATTAGCATGGATTATAACTTTCCTAGATCTATTTTCACCATCTATACTTTGTGAAATATATAGATATTCAATTCCAGAAAGTTTATTTTCAGGTATCACTAATGGAATTGATTTCTCTATACATGAAAATAAAATCAAAAAAAAGAAATAGAAACTCCTCATTCTATTAAAATGAATTAACAGATCCCTCCCAGTCAGGGTCTGCAGAGCCTATAATAGTATTAGATAATGTGTCGTATTGGACAGCATGAACTCTTCCAAATCTAGCAANTCCCTNTANATAATTATACTTTCCTATTAAGTTTTGTTTATTAAAATCCCATATAATACCCTCATGGTATTCTACCTGTGTTGTGTCATTGATATTGAATATTCTTCCCTTTGAAAGAGCTGTATCTAATCTCATTTTTTTATCAATAACGTTACTTATTACTTGAGTTATTGCTGTTATAATTCTAGACCCACCTGCAGCCCCAAGGGCCAAATAGAACCCATTCTCTTTTGTTACAATCGTAGGTGAGATGTGTGAGTTTGCCCTATCACCAGGTCTATAATCACCTAAATATCCTCCAAGTGTTACGGCATATAAAAACCCTAGCCCATCAGAAACCACTTTAGATCCCATAAGTGGCCCCACAGTTTGGGTTAAAGAAATTACATTTCCCTCTATATCTGAGGCTGTGAGGTGGCTAGTGTGTCCTACATCAGCTACCCACTCACCATTAATTTCATTAGGCAGATGATATGTTAATTTTGACTTTTTCAATGATTTTGATAAGTGAAGAGCATGTTCTTTAGATAATATTATCTCTAACGAATCTTTATGCTTTTGCTTGGATCTGTCTAAGTAGGCAACCTCTATAACATCAGAAAATAATTTTACCCACTCTTTATCAGTTAATTCTTGAATATTAAAATAAGACAGAATATTTAATATTTCAATAGTAATAGCACCATATGAGGGAAGGTAAAGAGAATAAACACCAAACCCTCTATAGTTCCCCTCAAGTATTTTTGAGTCTTTAGCCTCGTAGTTCTCCAAGTCATTAAGTGATAAAATTCCACCATTTGACTGTATGTCTTCTACAATCTTATTTGCAATTTCTCCCTTATAGAAACCATCTCTACCCCTATCAGATATTTGTGTCAATGTTTTAGCTAAATCTTTCTGGATAACAAGGTCACCAGGGTTATAATTTTCTCCATTATTTTTTAAAAAATACTTCTTAGTACCAGTAAACTTTTTGATTATATCTATAGCTAATTTTTGACGAAAGGATTCGCCAGGTAATATATGATACCCATTTTCGGCAAGATATATTGCATCTTCCATCACTTCACTAAGGGAAAGTTTACCATAATCTTTATTTAATTTAACCAAGCCTGCTACTACACCTGGTATGCCAATTGTAGAGTATCCATAACTATTTTTGGGATGAGTCTCGGCATTGTAATTTTCTGGGACTTGGGTTGATGCGTCAACTCCCCTAACCTCGCCATTGGGTAGCTTAATTATTGCCTGTAGTCTGCCACCAATTCCACTCATACTTGGTTCTACTACACTTAAAACAAAAGCACTTGCTACGGCAGCATCAATCGCATTTCCTCCTTTTTTTAATATTTTTATCCCTGCTTCTGATGCTAATGGGTGTGCCGAACTAACTACACCGTTTTTACCTAAACCAAACTGAGATGGAGAATGTGTATCTTGATATGTACATGAGGTAATGATTACTAAGAAAAGAAATCTTAAATACATTAAAATATCTTAATACCTATCTAAAGAGATATAATATCCTTGATATTATGTAAACAAGAACACCATACATTGTACAAATAAGTGCTACCCTTAAACCTCCAGCAAGGACTGATGGGGATGCATTTCCAACTTCCTGTATAATAATGAATGCGGAATATAATCCTATTAAAGATCCAAGAATACCTGTTGACAAGGCAAGATTTCCATATGTTTTAAGCTTATCACTGTGTAAATAAAATGAGACTCCAGTCATAACCAGAAAAATTGAAATTATCGACATAAAGAGAACCCCTCCTTCAAAAAATAGATTTATCATAAGTTTATTTTAGTTTATTCAAATTAATAATTTTTCATAACAAACCATTTCCATATTAGTTTGTAAGTTATTTTAGAACCAGAAGTCAGAATACCAACCCTATATATTCTCCCAGCAAACCATAATGCGAAAACTACAGAAATAATTAATACCATAATTGACAAAATTAATTGCCAATCAGGAACACCAAATGCCAGTCGAGCCATCATAAGTATTGGAGATGTCAGTGGGAACATACTTAAAAAAAATGATGCATTTCCCTCTGGGTTATTTAAAACAATACCCATGAACATTAAACTAGCAATTATTGGTAATGAAATTGGTAAAGTAAATTGGTTTGCGTCTTGGAGGTTATCAACAGCAGAACCAATTGCTGCAAAGAATGCTCCATACAAGAAGAATCCACCGAGGAAATATATGAGGAAAATTAAAACAGTTTTCTTTATGTCTACAGCAGCAAACATATCGTATATACTTTTAACAATTTCTTTTGAGTTATTGATTTCCTGTTCTGTCTGAACTATTTGAGTAGTTTCATATGAATTAATACCAAAATACATTGAAGTAAAAGTAGATATTGATGTAACTAATATTATCCAAATAAATATCTGGGTAAAAGCTACAGCACCAACTCCAAGAACCTTTCCCATCATCAACTGTGTAGGTTTAATCGAAGACACTATTATTTCTACAACTTTACTTGTTTTTTCATCAAGAACACTCTGGAGAATAAAGCTGCCATAAATAAAAACAAACATGTATATCAAGAATCCATTAAAATATCCAAGACCAAATGCAAGGTCAGAGTTAGACTGTTTAACTCCAATCTCATCAGAAACACCTTCAGCTTCTTTATCTACACTGTAGGTCTCCATAGTGATTCTAGTTCTTAATTTATCTAAAGACTCCTCATTAAGTTTAAGATCTTGAATTTTTAACTCTCTTATCTTATTCTCAACTAAACTTTCTATCCCACTGATAAGGTCGCTACTTGGTACATTCTTAGAATAGAACCTCAAATCCTTCGGCTCATAAATATCAAATTCAGGTATTTCAAGGGCACCATATATTTCCCCCTCATCTATCATATTTTGTATTTCTGAAATATCGTTGTCACTTTTTATAAATATATCACCACGTATCCTTGTTGAATCTTCGATAAAGTTATTCTTATCTAATAAGGCAATTACCCTTTCCTCTTTCTCTTCAGTTGACAATATAAAGACAGTAATTGCTATGAACAAAGGAAAAATAAGTGGAGTTAATATAGTTGAGAGTATAAATGATTTTTTCTTTACTCTCTCCAGGTACTCTCTTTCTAGTATTATCCAGATCTTATCCATTTTTACCCTCCTCTACTTTCATTATAAATATATCGTTCATATTAGGTACTTTTTGCTCAAAAGAAATGATATCCATACCTTTAGAAATATCTGAGAACAATGTTCTATATGATTTTCCTTTCTTTAGAGATATTTCACTCTCATATGCATTTTGAGAAATTTTACTTTGAGATACGATTGAATACAGTTGATTTTTAGCACTTATTTTCTTATTATGTTTTATAATGTAATTATCTGATTTTGCATTCATTTTTATCTCATCAGTATTACCATCTAATATTTTTTTTGAGTTGTTTATCATGGCAAGGTGGTCACACAGTTCGTCTACTGATTCCAACCTATGTGTTGAAAATATAATTGTCTTTCCTTCAGCCTTAAGTCT
>NYXF01000078.1 GCA_002685455.1 Porticoccus sp.
AAGATGTGGTTACTTGATTGTGGATTAGACAGCGTTGAGTGGAGAAGAGTAATTGTTGTTTATTCTTCTGCTTTAGCTCCATTAATCTTAGCGGCTTATTTAATTTTTAAAAAACAAATGAAGACGTGGGTAACGTTTACTCTTTTATCTTCATTTTTAATTGCTACTTTTGGATGGGAACTATGGGTTAATTACGGCCTCTTAAATGGTGATGAAGTAACACTCAGACGTTCGCAGGCACTTAGCTGTGCAATACCTCTGCATATTAACTGGCTAGTAAACTCACTTGCTGATACTGGAGTCGTTTGGTTCGCAATTATATTGGTGTACTGGCTATTTCCTAAGAAAACAGAAAATTATCAAAAATTTAGTTTATTATTTTTCACTGTCTTTTTTTTATGGTTTATGGGGCAAAATTTTATAGTCGAGACAATAATTTATCATAACCAAGTAGGAGGCGATGCCTTGTTATCTTGGGCACCTTTAATGCCATTAGGATCATTTTTCAATCCTACACTTATATCATTTGGTGAGCGTGAAATTACATTACAATCTCAGTCTGCATGGTTAATTGGAACACCTCTATTTTACTTCTTATCAATTTATTTCTATAAAAAGCATAGTTAGTAGTATAATTACGCATGATTCTTACAGATTGTATGTGGTGCAGTAAGCAAGTGAACCCCATTGAGGTACACGGTCATTATCAGTGTCCAAACTGCAAAATTAATATTGATCCTTGTTGTTCTGGTGAGCAACAAAGTATTTATGATACAACAATTCCTTCATGCAACACTAAAAGGTTCGACGACTGAATTTAAATTAGAAAATATACAAAAACACTATAAGAACTAAAAATATCATCAAAGCCATCATGGGAAATGTTAAAATTCTATACAGTATTTGCATAAACTGTTTAAAATTAAATTGTTCCATATGGATTAGATCAATTAATCTAATTTAATTTCTCCGTCATTATCATTTACGAAGAAATCTGGAAATGGCTCAGCATCTGGTGTTGCTAGATATTCAGATAAATCGGATTTTCCTGAGTGTATAATTGTACTGTCATCGACACACATATTTCCCGTAAACTTTTTAGAGTCTTGGGTTAAAATAATATAAGCTGCATCACCCATAATAGCTGGAGTTCTACACTTACTTTTCCCCTGATCATCCATTGACGCAGCCAATATATTATTCACAGCAGCGGTATCTATCATAGTTCTTGGCCAAAGCGAGTTTACTGCAATTCCAGAAGATTTTAACTCTTCTGACATACCAAGAGTACACATGCTCATACCGTATTTTGCCATAGTGTAAGCAACATGAGGACTGAACCATTGACTCTGCATATTTAATGGTGGGCCTAAATTCAGTATATGAGGGTTATTCCCTTTTTTTAAGTGAGGAATACATGATTTTGAAACCATGAATGTTCCACGAGTATTGATATTATGCATCAAGTCATACTTTTTCATGTCCGTATTTAAAGTTGGCGTAAGACTAATAGCACTTGCATTGTTAATGCAGATATCAATTCCACCAAAAGTCTCTACTGTTTTATCTACAGCGGCAAGCACTTGATCTTCAAATCTAATATCTGTTTTTATTCCAATTGCATTTCCACCTGCCTTAATGAGATCCTCAGCAGCTGTATGAATAGTTCCAGGTAATTTTGGATGAGGCTCTGTTGTTTTTGCAATAATTGCGATATTTGCACCATCCTTGGCGGCTTTTTCAGCAATCGCATAACCTATTCCACGTGTAGCGCCGGTAATAAATAGTGTTTTTCCTTTAAGGTCAGTCATTCATGTCTCCTGTTAAATATGGGTATAAAATTTTGTTATATTTGTTTAATAAAACTAGTTCATAATGCATTTTTTTAAAGGAGAAAATCAATGGAAGCAAAAGAAGTTGTGCAAAGAGCCTACGACCTATTTGGTGCAGGGGATATGGAAGGTTTTATGAATGAATGTGTACATGATGATGTTACATGGACATTTTCTGGTGAAGAGGGTAAACACCCGCTCGTAGGTGTTCATCAAGGAAAAGCTAATTATATGGCTAATATGGCAAAAATACCTGAATATTGGAACAATTTTTCTGTAAAGCCTGTTTCAATGATCAGCGAAGACAATAAAGTTTTTGTTATCGTAAATGGAACAGCAGAAGGTATGGACACATTGTTTGGCCACTACTTCGAAGTTGTTGATGGTAAAGTTAAAGTAATGACAACTTTTGATGACACACTTACATCATTTAACGCAATGATTAAGTAATTAATTAGAAAGGAATAAACTCATGAGTAGTGTAGAAGTAAAAAGTTTTAGCAATGCGGATGAAGTNAATNATAATTTTAANAANGCAAAAATTGANGCTGTNAANGTNGGTGGACAAAGGATCATGAAGTTATCCCTTGAGCCTGGATGGAAATGGTCAGATGATATTAAGCCAACAGTTGGTACAGATAGCTGTCAAGCAACACATCTTGGNGTTATTGTAAGTGGAACCGTTGCAGTGAAGCATAATGANGGAACAGAAATGACTTACTCGGAAGGTGACGCTTATTCTATTGCACCTGGTCATGATGGATGGGTTGTAGGCAATGATCCTGCGGTTGTATATGAATTTGCAGGTAAATGGGGAGAATAAAATATGTATGTAATGTTAACTCAAAAGCTATCAAAGGGTTTTAAATCATGGAAAGCAATGGCAGAAGCTAATGCAGAAAAAATAAAAGGTTTTAATGGAAAAATACTTTATGCAGGATCTCACGCTGAGGATGATAATTCTATGGTTGTNATTATGCATTATGAGAGCAAGGANGGCTTAATGGCTTTTAAAAATGATGAAGAACTTACGAAAGCTCGTCANGAAGCNGGNGCTCTAACAGAGACAACGGTNNTGACAATTTTGGGAGATGACGCTCTAACNNANTTTCCTAATTAATNANATTCTAATTGGNTGTAAGTTGATACGAAGTGTCTTCATTGCAGCCAGTTCCTATTGANTTACCATAAGTAACTATTTCCTGCTCTGAATACTTCTCTCTATCTAAGTTATCCAAAGCTATCATATTCTTATCAATGCAGGTTTTGTGTGGNGATGGAAAAAGTGTTGTAAAAAAAATTGCAAAAACAAATAAAAAAAATGCTGCAGGGACTAAACCATATCTATTTATCATTTTTTAAATAATTCCTCTGCATTAAGTCGATCTTTACCTTTTGAAGAAATGTAGNGCTTTGCTTTTTCAATTTCTTTTTCAAGGTTAACAATATATTCATTCAATTCCTCAATACTCAAGGTATCAAAATCAACTTNTTTTGGCTTAATTATTGGCTCTAATTCATCTGTATCCATACAATAGAAGTGTTCCATTTTTTTCAGGAGTTGTTAAGATAAATGATGACTAATGAGGTCAAATTTTTTGATAACCGACAGCGTTACCTATTGTTTGTTACAACGACAAACGAAAAGGCTATTATTTCTGAAAAGCTATCACACTTAATAAGCGAATTAAAACCATCAAAACCTGCCTTAAAAATTTTTGATGCCGGTGTTGGAGATGGAGCTGTATTAATGAATGTATTACGTATTTGTCATCANAAATTTCCAACTGTTCCTATTTATGTTTCGTGCAAGGATGTAAGCATGGAAGATGCTAGACTTACAATTGAAAAACTTGCAGATCGTTTTGTTGAACATCCAAACATGGTCTTTGTAATTTCGAATTTACATTACTCTGAAGCTGGTTACTTAAAATCAAACAATGCTGACAAGCAAAAGAACATGAACTGGACTAATATTTCTCTTGAAGGCAACTCATCATTTGGTTTCTATGAGCAATTAAGAAAACTAGGTCCTTTGCTTAAAGAAAATTGGAGAGTTGAGCAAAATAAAGCTGGAAACACAACTTATGAAAAGCCAGCAGTTTTGACAATTTATAGAAAAGATCAAGAGTTTTCACTTGATCAGGTCATACCAAATATTGAAAATTCAATTAATGAGTTTGATTTAGTGATTGTATCTCAAGCATANAGGTCACGCGCTTCNGTAGAAAAAAAGGTAAANTCNGTGATNAANCCAATGACAAATATTTTGGCGCCNAATGGAAAATTGGCAGTGTTTCATTCTTANGGTGGAGATCCAGGAATGAAAGCAATCAATGAGTTATGGCCNAACGAAGAGCCTTTTCCAAATAAAGGTCATGACATTATTCAATATATAAAAAATAATTTAAAAGATGAAATGAAACATCCAATTCATTTTAGAGATCCTGAAATCTTTAAATACAAATTAAGATCTCAGCCAAATGAGATAAATAGTGNCATTTCAACCTCTTTAGTTTTTTCTGCATGGAATGCCTGTACTTATGTTGCACAAATAAGTGATCAGATGGTGAAGGAAAAAGAGGCTGATCAAAGTTATATTGAATGTGTAGAAAAAGTAATCCGTGATAACGACGGGCTTTGGTTTTATGATGAAATGCTTATTGCTGAGCGTGAATAATCATTGAATTCCTATTTTTTAATTTATATCAATTAGTATGTTAACTTCTTTAATTGTGGGGGCTGGTTGTTTTTGGGGTGTTGAAGCGCTCTATGAAGATATGCCAGGGGTATTAAATGCTACATCAGGCTATGCTGGTGGATCACTTGAGAATCCACGCTACGAAGATGTATTAACTGGTGAAACTGGTCACGTTGAAGTTGTAAAGATAGATTATGATGCAAGTGAAGTAACATTCGATACTCTAATTGACGCCTTCTTTATTATGCATGACCCAACAACATTAAATCGTCAAGGTCCAGATATTGGTGAGCAATATAAATCAGTTATTTTTTATAATAACGACGAACAAAAAAATGTTGTCGAAGAAAAAATTAAACTAATTGATGCAATTGGTATCCATGAAAATCCTGTAGTAACAGAAATTAGAGAAGTCGCTACATTCTATCCTGCTGAAGATTATCATCAGGATTATGCCATGAAGACAGGGAAGCTTTGCTATCAACAAATGTACGTAAGATATAATTATACACCTTTACCAACTAACTAGATAATCATTTCACAGAAAATGTCGGCAACTGTGGGCTATCAACAGTAGGAATGACATATCTACTTTTTGCAATATCAAGACAGTTTTCATTACTGTGATTATAATAGTTTGTACTTTTATAATCTAGGTGCTTAGCTTTATCGTATGTAACATTACTTTGTACACTGTACATAATATCACCCGGTATAGCTATGTGGCCTCCAATTCCATCATTGATTGTGCCTTCGCTAGCAAAAACTAAATGATCTTCCGCACACTGTGGAACAGCACCTAATACATGCAAAATTTCATGAAGAGCTGCTTTTGCTGTTTCATTAAATTCAGGTTTGAAGCCTCCATTATTGTCAATACAAGAACCACTTCTTTTACCTGGATAATAAAGGGCTGCAGTATTAGCAATTATTCCCTCAGTTGCGTAACTAGGTAATTGTGATGAGGCGCAGACATCTCGGTTAGATCCACCATAAACGATAAAATAAACTTTTTTAGGATTATTAAAACCATGAGAACTTATAGATGGTTGAAGCACATTAATAGCTTGAATACCTTCTTTTGAAATTTCGTTATCTTCTTTTTCAAGTCTTAAAAAAGTTATATCTATCTTGCCGTCCTCTTTACGATCAAATTTTAAATTCTGTCCATCAATATATAGTCTGTCTTTTGTTTTTGAATTAAACCAGTTATCAATTTGATAAAGCAACATACTTATCTTGCTGTTTAGATCATACTCCTTATCCACACCATCTGCTGGTATGACATACATTACGTGAATATTATAACCATCATCAATGTCTTCTAAATCAACAAAGTTTCTTCCTATTTTTTCATCTAAAGAATACACATTTGCTGTAAGAAAAAATAAGGCAATAATTGAATAATTTATAAATATCTTCATCTGATTAAATCTGTTAATCTTATTTATATAAAATGAAAAAGTTAATTGTTAATCCTTTTTTTCAAAAAGGTTTTCCCACAGAAAACGGGAAAGATCCAGTCAGCACAGACGTGGAAGCGGTCAGAAAATTATTGGCAATGTGCCCAGTTGCTGCTGAAACACCGCTAGTTGCCTCCGATACTTTGGCAAGAAATTTGGGAATTAATAAACTCTGGCTAAAAGATGAAAGAAATCGAATGGGCCTAGGAAGTTTCAAGGCATTAGGTGCTACTTTTGTTATTGCATCTCACGCAGCCAATAAAGTTGCAAAAGAAAAAACAGATGATGACTGGAAAAAAAGTTTATCAGGAGAAACATATGTATCGGCTAGCGCTGGTAACCATGGATTATCTCTAGCTGCAGGCGCAAGAATATTTGGTGCCAAGGCAGTTATTTACCTCTCAAAAAATGTCCCATCGTCATTTGCTGATAGAATTCGAAGTTATGGTGCTGATGTTGTGATTCATGGTGACGATTATGAAGAAAGTTTACAGGGAGCACAGAATGCAGCTGAAGAAAATAATTGGTTCCTTTTATCTGATGTGACTTGGGACGGCTATGATTATGGCCTTCAAGTTATGCAGGGATATCTAGTGTTGGCAGCAGAGGCTTATGATAAATGTTCAGAAATTCCTACACATATATTTTTACAGGCAGGCGTTGGAGGCTTTCCAGCGTCCATGGCGACTTTGGCGCGTAAATACTTTGGAGATAAACCAAAAATAATTATTGTTGAGCCAACAAAGGCTCCAGTATTGCTAGAGTCAATTAATGCAGGAAAAGCAACTACAGTGACAGGAGGTGTTTCTAATATGGGAAGACTTGACTGTAAAAGTCCTTCATTAAAAGCTCTTTCCTCATTAGCTATAACTTGTACTCATTTTATAACCATTGAAGATGAAGATGCAGAAAATTCACTTAGTGATTTAGATGAAAATGATTTAGCAACCACGCCATCAGGGGGCGCTGGATATGCGGCGATTGCAGAAGCACAAAAATATAGTGAATGTGGGATTGATAAAGACAGTAAAATATTGGTTTTTTTGACTGAAAAGCAAGATTAATTTTTATTATTGATAAAATCCTAAAGTCATTATTTAATTTCTGCATGATTACAAAAAGCCTTCTTGGAAAAATTATCAAGGTCGGTAACTTAACTTGGATTAGTCCTAATGGTGAATTAAATACTTACGGAGATGGCTCAGGAGAACCAATACGTATCCGCACAACAAATAGTTTTTCTGAACTAAAGCTTCTTATAGACCCCTCAGTCCATTTTGGTGAAAGTTATATGAACGGATCTCTGATCGTTGAAGAAGGTCTAATACATGATTTTCTAAAACTTATTTTCTTGAATACCAGTAGTGAGATTGACCACTGGGTCATGAAATTATCTAAAATCCTAAGAATTATACAAAATAAAATCAGAACAAATAACTATATTTCTAAGTCAAAGTATAATGTCGCTCATCATTATGACTTATCTGATAAATTATATAAATTGTTTCTAGATCCCGATAGACAATATTCTTGTGCATATTTCAATTCACCTAACGATACATTGGAACAAGCTCAGATAAATAAAAAGGAATTAATTTCTAAAAAATTGATCTTGGAGGAAGATCAATCAGTATTAGACATTGGTTGTGGATGGGGCGGCATGGCAGCTCATATTTATAAAAAATCAAACGCTAGTGTAGTGGGTGTTACTTTATCAGAAGAGCAATATGCATATGCAAATCAGAGGAAAATAAATGAAAAGCTGGATAAAGTTGAATACAGATTGCAAGACTATCGAAACGTTAATGAAAGTTATGATCGTATTGTATCAGTTGGAATGTTTGAGCATGTAGGAACGTCTCATTATCAAGAGTTTTTCAATAAAGTTCATGATTTACTTAACGACACTGGTGTTGCCTTAATACACACTATTGGAAGGCTCACAGAACCTACAAATAACGATCCCTGGATAGAAAAATATATTTTTCCAGGAGGTTATATTCCAGCTCTTAGTGAAACCATGCTTCGCGTTGAAAAATCTGGTCTAACCTTAGCCGATGTTCAAGTTTTAAAATTTCATTACGCTGAAACTCTTAAAAGATGGCGCTATAATTTTTATGACAATATAGACAAAGTTAAAGAACTGTATGATGAAAAATTTTGTCGTATGTGGGATTTTTATCTATCATCTTCCCAAGCATCATTCGAGGAAGCAGGGCTGGTGGTTTTTCAGCTTCAATTATCAAAAAACAAAAAAACTGTGCCTGATAAAAGAGACTATCTATTAGCATAGTCACCCTAAAGAGCGACTATGCTAGAGAAAAGATTAGTTATTAAAAATAGCTACACCTTGGTCAACAAAGTTTGCGTGTGGCCCCATGTTTGAAAAC
>NYXF01000039.1 GCA_002685455.1 Porticoccus sp.
CAAGATCAATATATGTACTAGTTCTAACTTCACCCGCAACGATCACCATACCTGTTTTAACCATAACTTCTACAGCAACTCGAGATAAAGGATCATCTTTGATTATTGCATCTAAGATGGCATCTGAAATTTGGTCTGCCATTTTATCTGGATGTCCCTCGGATACCGACTCTGATGTAAAACTAGCATAGTTAGACATTTTAAATTTCCTACAATTTTAAATTTTCTTTTCTTTTTTAAAGAACTGCCGCAATTGAACTTGAAAGCCATTTCGTTGTGCCAAGTAAAGACTTTCTCCTTCACGAAAGTTAGCAGCAGAAGCCCAATTTTTTAAATCGTTTGGCTCAAAACCTAACCAAAGGTCGCCGCATGATTCATGAGCCCAAGCTTGATCATGCTCGCAAAGCTCCGTCACGAGTAAAACTCCTTCTTTAGTAAGCAACTTTGATATATCTTGCAAGACTGCAGCTGGATTTGGAGTATGATGAAGTACCATATTAAGTGTAATACAGTCAGCTCTAATTTGTTTTTTTAAAGCTAGCTCAGTATCTCCGTGAATAAGTTCTGTGTTACTGAGCCCCTTATCTGAAACCATTTTTCTTGAAATATTAATCATTTCTTTTGATGTATCTAGAGCAATTACTTTTGTAAAGCGCTTCGAAAGGTTTGCAAGGAATTCTCCTTTCCCGGGACCGATCTCAAGAACAACCTTCTTCTTTGCTGAGGAAGCATCCAAAAACTCGGTAATAATTTGTCCATATTGTGTATAGCTAGAGATTAAGTCTTGATTTGCATTAAATTTATCAGTGTTTTGCTCAAAAAATTCCCGAGACGCTCGTGTTCGTTCAAGATTTACCGTATGAATTCGTTGAGCTAAATCGGAGGAAATTTTGGTCAAATCAATTGTTGAAAAGAGGCTTCTGTGTAGTTCTTGAATAGCAGATTTATGCGGTAATGGTGAACGACGATAAAATATTGTATTTCCTTCTCTACGTGACACAACAAGGCCCGCATTAGCTAGAACCTTCAGGTGATGACTCATACCAGACTGCTTTGTCTCAAAAATATCCCCTAATTCTAGAACACCGTATGCATTATGCTGAAGCACTCTCAATATGTCCAAGCGCAGTGGATCCCCAGCAGCTTTAAAGAAAACCGCAAGTGCAGTAGTATTTGTAGCTGATTCGTTCAGATAAGATGACTCATGATTATCCCCCAATGAAGAATCAAAAGCTTTATATTGATTTTTAACTATATTCATCTCGATAATTTATCATATGTAATAAACTATATCAATAAATATTGATATAGTTTAAATTATTAGCAATAGCGTATTTACGAGACTAGATTAGTAAGAGAGAATGTCATCCCATTCAAATGAATTTTTAATGTTTTTTTTAGCGGGAGTTTTATATGCTTTCTAGACGAGATCTTGCCAATGCAATTCGAGCCCTCAGTATGGATGCTGTACAAAAAGCAAATAGTGGCCATCCTGGTGCCCCCATGGGTATGGCAGATATTGCTGAAGTATTATGGAACGATTATATGGTCCATAATCCATCTGATCCCTCTTGGTGTAATCGAGATCGGTTTGTATTATCGAATGGACATGGTTCCATGTTGTTATATTCCTTATTACATCTTAGTGGATATGACTTGTCTGTAGAGGACTTAAAGAATTTCCGTCAACTTCATTCAAAAACACCCGGGCATCCAGAATTTGGTTATACACCTGGTGTGGAGACAACAACAGGTCCATTAGGACAAGGTTTAAGTAATGCTGTGGGAATGGCTATAGCTGAAAAAATTTTGGCGGCCCAATTTAATAAGGATAGCTATCAAATCATAGATCATAAAACTTATTGTTTTTTGGGCGACGGATGTTTAATGGAGGGAATTTCGCATGAGGTATCATCTTTTGCAGGCACTCAAAAATTAGGTAAGTTGATTGTATTTTACGATGATAATGGTATTTCCATTGATGGAGAAGTAGAGGATTGGTTTACAGATAATACACCTGAGCGATTTGAATCCTATGGTTGGCAAGTAATTCCTGATATCGATGGACATGATCATGCCGCTATCAAAAACGCTATTGAGAAAGCTCATTCTGAGAAATACAAGCCTTCTTTGATATGCTGTAAAACAGTAATTGGTTTTGGATCACCAAATAAACAAGGTAAAGAGGATTGTCATGGTGCTCCTTTAGGTGAGGCTGAAGTAAAGCTAGCACGTGCCTGTTTAAATTGGAATTATGGCCCATTTGAAATCCCTTCTGATATATATGCAGGCTGGAATGCAACAGAGAGAGGCTCTGCTTTTCAATTAGAATGGAGCGAAAAACATAGAAGCTATTCTATGCAGTACCCAAAGCTTGCTAGTGAACTCGAACGACGATTGAGCGGTCATATGCCTAAAGATTTTAGCATTAATGCAAATGCTTATATTCAAGAATGCCAACAGAAAATGGAAAAAATTGCTTCACGAAAGGCCTCCCAAAACTGTTTAAATGCATTGGGGCCAATGTTGCCAGAACTTTTAGGCGGGTCAGCNGATTTGGCTAGTTCAAATTTAACTCTATGGTCTGAGTCTAGGGGCATATCAAGTGAAGACGCATCAGGTAATTATCTATTTTATGGAGTTCGTGAATTTGGCATGAGTGGCATAATGAATGGCATCACACTTCATGGTGGGTTCATCGCCTATGGTGCAACTTTTCTGATATTTATGGAATATGCCAGGAACGCAGTTCGAATGGCAGCTCTTATGAAGCAAAAAAATATATATATCTATACTCATGACTCCGTAGGCCTTGGTGAGGACGGACCAACACATCAGCCAGTTGAGCAGTTGACTGCATTAAGGTCAACTCCAAACTTAGAAACATGGCGTCCATGCGATACTGTGGAATCAGCGGCCAGCTGGAAAAGTGCTATAGAGAGGTCGGACGGACCAAGTGCCCTTATTTTTAGTAGACAGAGCTTAACCCCACAATTTCGAAGCCCAGATCAGGTAGTAAATATTGCTAGAGGGGGCTATATTCTTAAGGACACTATTGGAAAGTTAGACGCTATAATCATTGCAACTGGCTCAGAGGTAGAAATAGCTATTCAGGCATCGGAGTCGCTATATACTAGAGACATAAACGTTAGAGTAGTTTCTATGCCTTGTGCTGAGATTTTCTCTTTACAGGATTTAACCTATCGTGATTCTGTTTTGCCTCCTACTGTAAGAATAAGAGTGGCAGTTGAAGCAGGACATGCAGATTATTGGTATAAATATGTCGGTATAGATGGAAAAGTAATTGGCATGACTACTTTTGGTGAATCAGCTCCTGGCGAAAAAGTTATGGAGCACTTCGGGTTTACTGTAGAAAATATTATTAACGCAGTACTGACCCAGTCCTAGAAACTTACGGAATGTACTATGAAAACTAGAGAAAAATTGCCGATCCGCGTCGCTATTAATGGATACGGAAGAATTGGGCGTTCTGTTTTAAGGGCGCTCTATGAATCCGAGCATCAAAAAGATATCAAAGTGGTCGCTATTAACGAGCTGGCCGACTGTAAAACCATAGCGCATCTTACTAAATATGATTCAACTCATGGACACTTTCCAGGCAATATAGAAATACAAGGTAATATATTAGAAGTTAACGGGGATAAAATCTGTATATTTCAATTTAGGGATATAGATGATTTACCATGGGGCGACTTAAATATTGACATTGTTTTAGAATGCAGTGGTGCCTTCACAGACCGTATTACTGCAAATAAACATTTAATAGCAGGAGCAAAAAAGGTACTTTTTTCTCAGCCAGGCGAACCAAATCTAGATGCCACAATTGTTATGGGAGTAAACGAGGATACTCTGACTGGAGAGGAATTGATCATATCTAATGCCTCTTGCTCAACTAACTGTGTTGTGCCTGTAATAAATACACTTCACAAAGAATTTACAGTCGAGGGGGGTGTGATTACTACTATTCACTCTGCTATGAATGACCAACCAGTTATTGATGCATACCACCATACTGACTTACGAAAAACACGAGCTGCTATGAATTCAATTATACCTGTTGATACTGAACTAGCTATTGGTATTGACAGAATGTTACCTGAACTGGTTGGACGCTTTGAGGCTCAGGCCATGCGAGTGCCAACCATCAATGTTTCAGTTATCGATTTGTCCGTATTATTCAAAAGTGATGTGAGCGTTTTATCTATAAATAGCGCTTTAAAGAAAGCATCAAAGTCCCATCTCTCTGGAATTATTGGCTATACTGAAGAACCACTAGCGTCGTGTGATTTTAACCATGACCACAGAAGTGGTGTTGTTGACGCTAGTCAAACGAGAGTCAGCCAGAAATGTTTAGTTAAGGTATTAATTTGGTTTGATAACGAGTGGGGTTATGCCANCCGTATGATTGAACTGACGAAATATTGGTTAAGCATAAAAAAATAAGGATAGATCCTTGGAAATATTAAAAATGACTGACTTAGATCTAAAAAATAAACGCGTACTTATTCGTGAGGATTTTAATGTACCAATCAAGAATGGTGTTATCTCCTCAGATGCACGAGTTATTGCAGCAATCCCAACTATTAAATATGCTTTAGAGGCAGGCGCAAAAATAATATTAATGTCACACTTGGGTAGGCCAAGTGAAGGTAATTTTGAAAAAAAATTCTCAATAAAGCCTATTGCTGAATATCTAGAAAAATTGCTTAAAACGAAAATAAAAGTAATTGCAGATATAAATGAGAAAATTCATAGCTGCGATAACGAAATCTTATTTTTAGAGAACGTAAGATTTAACGATGGAGAAAAAAAAAATAAACAATGCTTATCTAAATCCTATGCTTCCATGTGTGATATTTTTGTGATGGATGCATTTGGCTCTGCACACCGCTCTCAATCTTCCACCCATGGTGTAGCTAAATATGCTCCAATTGCGTGTGGTGGCCCATTACTGATCAATGAGTTGGATATCTTAAATAAAATTTTAAAACAGCCGGCAAGACCTATGATAGCAATTGTTGGTGGGTCTAAAATTTCTAGCAAATTAGCAGTATTAAAAACACTAGCAAATAGGGTAGATCAGCTTATTGTCGGCGGTGGCATAGCTAATACCTTTTTAGCAGCCAAAGGATTTCCTGTTGGCAGCTCCTTATATGAAAAAAATTTTATTGAAGAAGCAAAAGAAATAATGCTTCAAACCGAAATATTGCTTCCAACAGATGTCATTGTCGGACAAAAATTTTGTGAGTTCACATCGTCAAAGATAAAGTTAGTTAGCGAGGTATCAGATGATGATATGATCTTTGATTTTGGTCCAACCTCTGCAAAAAAATTAGCTAACAATCTAGCGTTGAGCGGTACTATACTGTGGAATGGACCAATAGGTGTTTTTGAGTTCGATAAATTTGAAAGTGGCACTAGAACAATATCTAAAGCAATTGCTGATAGTAATGCTTATTCTGTAGCAGGTGGTGGAGACACACTGGCAGCGGTTGAAAAATTCGGTATTATGGATAGTGTTTCATATATATCCACTGGTGGCGGTGCCTTTTTAGAATATATTGGGGGAGAGGTTCTGCCTGCAGTTGAAGTGCTTCAAAGTCGGTTCAAAGAAATTTCTTCACGTCGAATTGAAACCATAATCGACTAACGGCTAGAAAGTTTTAATATAATTACTAAGGAGTAATTACATGGCTCTTATTTCAATGCGACAATTGTTAGATCATGCTGCTGAATATGAATATGGTGTACCTGCATTTAATGTAAATAATTTAGAGCAAATTCGGGCGATCATGGAAGCAGCTGATACTACTGACTCACCAGTTATTGTTCAGGCTTCTGCGGGTGCTAGAAAATATGCTGGCGCACCCTTTTTGAGGCATTTAATTCTAGCAGCTATTGAGGAATTTCCGCACATTCCAGTATGCATGCATCAAGATCATGGCACTAGTCCAGCTATTTGTCAGCGCTCTATCCAACTAGGTTTTAGCTCAGTTATGATGGATGGATCTTTGAAAGAGGACGGGAAAACACCAGCAAACTATAAATATAATGTAGAAGTAACAAAAAAAGTTGTTGAAATGGCACATGCTTGCGGAGTTTCTGTTGAGGGTGAGCTGGGTTGTCTGGGGTCTCTTGAAACTGGTCAGGCTGGTGAAGAAGATGGCGTGGGCGCAGAGGGGCTTCTGTCTCATGACCAAATGTTAACTGATCCAGAAGAAGCCTCAGACTTCGTATCTAAAACTTCTGTTGATGCGCTTGCTATTGCTATTGGGACATCACATGGTGCTTATAAATTCTCCAGACCACCAACAGGTGATATTTTAGATATTGAACGTATCAAGCAAATCCACTCTCGTATTCCTAATACCCATCTTGTAATGCATGGATCATCTTCAGTGCCACAAGAGTGGCTGTCAGTAATAAATAAATATGGTGGTGATATACCTGAAACGTACGGTGTTCCAGTTGAAGAAATAGTTGAGGGTATCAGACATGGCGTTCGTAAGGTAAATATAGATACAGATTTACGACTAGCCTCGACTGGCGCTGTGAGAAGATTTATGGCTGAAAATAAATCTGAATTTGATCCACGAAAATATCTAGCAAAGACGACTGAGGCAATGAAAAGTGTTTGTATAGACAGGTATGAGTCGTTTGAGACCGCTGGGAAGGCAAGCAAAATAAAAACTTATAGTCTAGACAAGATGCATCTGAAATATCTGAGTGGAAATTTCAATAAATAGTCTTACTAGATTAAAAAAATTAAACCTTGGAGAAAACATAAATTTTGTGTGAAAAAATACTTGTGAATTTAGACAGTATTAGCGTGCGTTTCTTTTCAATTATTATTTCTTTGTTTGCCACTATTTATTTAATTAATATGCCTTTAATTATGGCGCTAGCATTAAGAGACCTGAGTCTTTCGCAAACAGAACCTCTTTGGCTTGGAGGTGTTTTTTTTATCAGCTTTGGGTTAGCCTCAGTGTTATTAAGTTTTTATAACTTCCTCATTAATATGAGACGCTTAATACTTATATCAAGCATTATTGGTTCAATTAGTTTTTCTCTACCCCTTTTTTTGACAAGCTTTGAATTTTTGTTAGTTTGTCAGGGGCTGTCAGGATTTTTTACTGGAATTACTTGCTCAGTTGTCTTCTTAGTCCTTGGCGCGAGCAAAAACCCGATTCGGTGTTATGCTCTGGTGTTGTGTATGCAATCATTCATTGTGGCAATCATATCTTATTTACTACCACCCCGAGCTGCTGAAACGATTACTTTCAATCAAGCACTTATTTTCGCTTCATTTCTATGTTTTGTCTCATTAATTTTGGCTCGAAAGATTCCGAGTAATATAAAAATTAGCAAACTTAAAATTGAGGCAAGACAAGGTCGTCAGGCCGTTACCCAGCTTCTTTTATTTACGCTATTATTAATATTTTTAGGAGGCAACATAGTTAGAAACACCATAGAGCCAATTGCTTACAGCGCAGGTTTTTATATGGTAATTTTGTCTGTTTCAAGCGGTATAGGGGCTTTGATTGCAGCTTTAATTGAAATTAGATTCAATCACACGAGACCAATTCTAATCAGTTTAGGGATAGCCATAATTATATTAAGTGCAGGATTACTTGGACATATACCAAAGCAATTGACAGTAGTCGCTTTTTGTATGCTAAGTGGCGCATGGAATTTTTCTGCCGCTTTTGTCA
The DNA here is from genome assembly GCA_002685455.1 of Porticoccus sp. The sequence continues at coordinate 7,734 of NYXF01000039.1, forward strand.
TGGGTCTATTTGCTAAATCCACAAATAATTATAACTATATACCTCTGATTATTAGCGTACAGATTTTAGGGAATATTGTGAGTTTAATTTCTGTTGGATCGTTGAAAGTTGGTCAGCCTTATATTTTAGGTTGCATTGGGTGGATTTTAGCCATCTTAATAATATCTTATATAGCGAAACTCAATCATAAACTGTTCTTGGTAAAAAATAATGAGTAATGATATTGATGGTAATATTATAAATTTAAATGATTCAAACGGGTTGAAAAGGGTCCCCACTTGCCACCCATTCGATCAATTAACCCCCGATTTTATTTTAAATTCACTCGAAGAATTGAAATTTTTAACTGATGGTCGACTATTCCCTTTAAATAGTTATGAAAATCGTGTTTATCAAATTGGGATTGAGAACTCATCTCCGATCATTGGAAAATTTTATCGCCCTAATAGATGGACTAAAAAGCAAATTTTAGAGGAGCATCAATTTTGTTTCGAATTAGCTGAACAGGAATTACCTGTTGTAGCGCCCATGATTAGTAAAAGTGGGGAGAGTCTATTTCAATATAAGGGCTTTTACTTTGCATTATTCCCTAGAAAAGGTGGTTATGGTCCAGAGCTTGATGACCTTGATAATTTGTACTTGCTGGGAAAACTCCTAGGAAGGTTGCACGCCGTAGGGGCTGTAAAACCCTTCAATTCCAGGCATGTTTTAAACAGTGATACTTTTGGTCATAAATCTTCAAAACTTATAAGTGAGCATTTTATACCCGCAGAATTAAAGTTATCTTATGATACGTTAATAAAAGATTTGATGCAGGCTATAGACGAGATATTAAAAAATTCAGGAGACATCAAAAATATTCGTGTTCATGGGGACTGTCATGGCGGAAATATTTTATGGAGAGATGGCAACGCACATTTTGTCGATCTTGATGATGCAATGATGGCTCCAGCTGTTCAAGATGTATGGATGTTGCTTTCTGGAAATAGAGATAGACAGTGTGCCCAGTTATCAGAAATTTTAGATGGCTATAATGAATTTTTTGATTTTCATCCAAAAGAGCTTAAGCTTATTGATGCCCTAAGAACTTTGAGGATGATTAATTATACTGCTTGGATAGCAAAAAGATGGGTTGATCCTGCATTCCCAATAGCTTTTCCGTGGTTCAATACGATACGTTTTTGGAGCGAACATATTCTCGAGTTACGTGAGCAATTCGCTGCATTGGGTGAACCAAGTTTAAAGGTCTTTTAGTAAAATAATGTTCCCTCCTATGAGGGATAAATAGTTTTTACACCGTTTGATGTTCCCAATAACAATATGTCAGCTGGTCTGGATGCAAAAATACCATTGGTAACTACTCCTACAATAGAGTTAATTTCTTCTTCTATTTTTATCGCAGAGGCAACAGGGTAAAGATGATGAATATCTATAATATTATTTCCGTTATCGGTTATAAAGCCTTTTCGATAGACAGGATCCCCACCCATTTTTATAATTTCTCTGGCTACATAACTTCTAGCTACCGGTATAACTTCAATAGGAAGCGGGAATCTACCTAAGGAATTAACCCATTTTGTATCATCGACTATACACAAAAACTTAGTTGCAACAGCGGCAGTAATTTTTTCTCTGGTAAGAGCCCCTCCACCACCTTTTATTAGTTCTAATTTCTCATTAACTTCGTCAGCCCCGTCAATGTAAATTTCTATTTCATTCGTAGAATTCAAGTCAAAAACTTCTATTCCTAGTTGTTCGAGTCTTTTTGCCGAGGCAACAGAACTCGCAACAGTGCCTTTAAATTTATTTTTATGAGAACTTAGTAGATCAATAAAAAAGTTAGCAGTCGATCCAGTACCTATACCAATAACACTGTTTATATTAACTTTTTTAAGCACGTAATCTAATGCCGCCTCCGCAACAGATTTTTTAAGGTCATCCTGTATTGATAAATTCATAGATTAAACCGATATTGATAGTTTATTATTAATAATGATTATACGGATACAGGTACGAAATGATAGAAAATGTCTATCAATGCTAGCTTTGCATTCATCTAAAATTTATTATTAGAGTATACAATTATCATAAAAAATAAAAAAAAGAGATAAAATGTTTAAAAGTTATGTGAAACAAATTGAAGATGCAAAAATCTACGACTTGGTAGTAAAGACCCCGGTTGATGAAGCTCCGCAACTTTCCCTTCGTCTAAAAAATCGAATACTTCTTAAAAGAGAAGATTTGCAACCAATTTTCTCTTTTAAATTACGCGGTGCTTATAACAAAATGTTGTCTTTAAAAAAATCTGAATTAGATAAGGGTGTCATTGCTGCATCAGCAGGAAACCATGCACAAGGTTTGGCTATGGCAGCCAAAAAAATTGGCGCTAATGCAACTATTGTAATGCCAACAACCACGCCAATTATTAAAGTGAACGCAGTAAAATCGCTTGGAGCAGAAGTTTTGCTTAAAGGCGATAGCTATGATGAAGCTTCCGACTATGCTCAAAAGCTTGTGATTGAAAAAGATATGATATACATACATCCTTTTGATGATCCAGACGTGATTGCAGGACAAGGGACAATTGCTATGGAGATTTTAGAGCAAGTATCAGACGATTTAGAAGCTATTTTCATAGCTGTTGGTGGCGGCGGACTTTGTGCGGGTATGGCGGCTTACATCAAAACATTAAAGCCTAACATCAAAATCATTGCCGTTGAAGCAGAAGACTCAGCATGCCTAAATGCAGCAATGAAAGCAGGTGAAAGGGTTGAATTAAAACACGTTGGGATATTTGCAGATGGAACAGCTGTCGCCCAAATCGGAAAAGAAACTTTTCGTATATTGAAAGATACAGTAGATGAAGTCATAACAGTCTCAGTTGATGAAATTTGTGCTAGTATTAAAGACACTTTTGATGATACCCGATCTATTTGCGAGCCCGCTGGAGCACTTGGTTTAGCTGGATTAAAAAAATATGTCGAGACCAAGGGGATACAGGGAAAAACATTATTAGCTGTAGAGTGCGGAGCAAACATAAACTTCGATAGATTGCGCTACATTTCTGAACGCACAGAGATTGGCGAAAAAAGAGAGGCAATTCTAGCAGTTACTATTCCAGAGAAACCGGGTAGTTTTAAATCATTTTGTATGACACTAGACAAGAGAAATATAACAGAGTTTAACTATCGCAAGGGCGATTCAGCTAGCGCACATATTTTCGTTGGCCTACAGGTTTCATCAGATAGTGATCGAAAAATACTAACAAAAAATTTGGCTGATGAAGGTTACCCAGTAGTAGATATGACAGATAATGAAATTGCCAAGCTCCATATTCGTCATATGGTTGGTGGACGGGCTCAAAAACCTATAGACGAAATGATTTTTACTTTTGAGTTCCCTGAGAGACCGGGTGCATTAATGAAATTTTTGATAAAGCTTGGTGATCGATGGAACATTTCTATGTTTCACTATCGTAATCATGGATCAGAAAATGGAAGAGTTCTGGCAGGCCTTGAAATATCTGCTGTAGATAGGCGAGATGCCCGCAAATTCTTTGATGACCTAGGTTTTGAGTGGACAGAAGAAACTGAAAATCCAGCTTACCAATTTTTCTTGAACTAAGATCTTAGTAATTACTCAGTGTCAATTGTAAGTAAGTCAGATAATTGTCGAATTTGAATTGCATCAAATCCTGAGCCAGCCAAAACGTCAGATAAAATTACAACTCTATCATCTGCAGAAAATTCTTTACGAGTCATGAGAATTTTAGCCGCAGTGGCAAGTGTTTTTTCTGGATCTTCACTAAAATTGATTCGAAAGCTAAGTACATTTCTATTCAAAACTAATTGCCTGCGAGTACGACTATCGTTAGTAAATGCGCAAATAATAGGTGTTTGTGGATGACAGTTAGTAACGTAGTTAGCCATTTTCCCTCGCCTTGTAGGTACTATGATGGCTTTAGCTTTTATCGATTCTGCTAACTTTACGGCAGCAGAAGCAATTTCTGCCTTATCGTTCTCAAGGTATAAATTTCTAGTAAATTGAAGCCCAGGACTTTGCTCTATTGATAAAGTAATTCGAGAAAGTATTTCTATACACTTTACTGGATACTTTCCCATAGCACTCTCACCAGAAAGCATTATTGCATCAGCTTCTTCATAAACAGCGTTAGCTACATCTGTAACTTCGGCTCGAGTTGGAATTGGATTTTCTATCATGGACTCCAGCATATGCGTTGCAACTATCACACGTTTACCCTCTTGAGCACACGATCGAATGATACGACGCTGCACCCTCGGTAGTTTTTCGATAGCAATTTCGACTCCTAGATCTCCTCTTGCGACCATTACTCCATCAGATATTTTTAAAATTTGACTAAGATTTTTTAAGCCTTCTTGATCCTCTATTTTTGAAATAATCTTAATTTTTTCAACTTTATCACCTAATAGAACTTTTAGTTGCTTTACATCCTCGGAATTTCGAACAAACGAGAGTGCTATGAAGTCCACTTCTTGAGCTATAGAGAATATAATATCCCTTTTGTCTTTTTCGGTTATCGCAGGAAGATTGACTCGAATACCTGGTAAGTTTACATGGCGCTTACTTTTTAAAATACCTCCATCTATTACTCTGCATTGCATGGCTCTGTCTTCTTTAGTGAGAACTTCTAAGTTAATCAGACCGTTATCTACGGTTATCATGTCTCCAATTTTGACATCGTTCACTAAATCTTCATAATTGACTTTTATCGAAGTGGATTCAACACTTTCTTCTCCACGCGCAGTGACAGTTATTACGTCGTCTTTTTTGAGATTTAGTTCTTGTTTAATATCTCCTGTACGGATTTCTGGGCCTTGAGTATCCACCAGAATAGCTATAGGGTTTTGAAGCTTTTTATTTAGAGTGCGAATCGATTTTATTACTCTCTTGTGAGATTCATGATCGCCATGAGACATATTAAGTCTAACAACGTTCATACCAGCTTTAGCCATTTTTTCTAACATAGAAAATGACTCTGATGCTGGACCAATGGTACAAATAATTTTTGTTTTTCTCATGATTTTTCTTATATTTAAAAGTTAGCGACCACTTAAATTCTATTTACATCTACTAATTACATTTTTCTCAGTAACAATTTTTTCTAAAGTAATATCCCAGGGATACTTATTAATAGAGCTAGTTTCTTGAAAACTTTGCGCAAGGCCTACAAGCTTTGTAAGTCTGCTTTGTAGCTTAAGTGTTCTGTCATAAAACCCACCACCCATACCTATCCTATTACATGAAGCGTCAAATGCAACTAATGGCATAAGAATTAAGTCGATAGCAAATGCTGGGACAATCTTAGATCCACGCAAAGGGGGTTCTTGTATTCCAAACCGGTTCACTGATAGTTTTTCTCCTGTTTTGTACTTAGCAAAGTAGAGGCGGTTTTGTTTAAGTGGATGTAACAATGGTAAGTAACACTCCTTGCCTGCAGCTTCTGCAATTCCCATTGCAAACATCGGATCTATTTCTCCATCATGTGCTAAGTAAAAAGCGATTCTTTTGCTGTTATAGAAAATTGGCAGCAAGGAAAGTTTCCTAGCGATATTTTCTTTTGCTAATAGTTGTTGCTTTGGGCTTAGAGAGCGACGCTTCTTTCTCATGAGCTGTCGCAAAGAATTTATGTCCATAAAATTATTTTTTTAAACGATGTCCCCGACGATACCGCTGTTGATTGCGCCTTGAACCGAAAGGTTCAAGGTGGTGGGGTCAGCAATATATTAGGCTTCCCGTCATGCGGACATGCACACCATATCAACTTTATCCCCTCCAGATAATAAATTATCGGCTCAAGGACTTATCAACTGGCAAGTACCTCAGGGCACAATTTTATTATAACCTTAAAGGATTCAAATGTAGATCAATCCTCTAAATTTTCGAGAAAAATTGAAAGCTTCCTCTCGATATTTTGAATAATTTTACTTGAGCTTTCTTCTGAAGATAGCCTTTTTTCTATCTTTGAAATCTCATAGGTAAGATTTAAGGCGGCCATAACCGCTATTCTTTCAACTCCAATAACATTACCGCTATTACGTATGGTTTGCATTTGCGAATTAAGTTTTTTAGCTGAATTTATAAGCGCATCACTTTCTTCTGAAGGACAACTCACCTGATAGTCCTTATCTAAAATATGAATATTAACTGTTTTATTGTCCACGATTTCTAATTCTCTTTATTGAGACTTTTGAGTCTTTTTATTAAACTTTCTAAGCGACTACAGGTTAATTCATGCTTCTCTAAAAGTTTGCTACGCTCTGTCGATAATTCTGATTCTCTTCTTTTTAAACGTAAATTTTCTTTTTGCAACTTAGTGCATTGAGCAATAATACTGTCGACTTTGAAATCTAGTTTCTCGAGATTGACTGACATAATTTAGTCCATGAATAAATTAGTTCCTTTAACTATAATTGTGGAGCTATAGATTGGTCAACCAACTTAAAGCTAATTCGTCAAATATCAAGTAACCAAATGTAAAAAAATGATTTTATTTTACTCTCTTTATCAAGGATGATTGCTCCCTCTAAGAATGATAGGATAAGGTATTAGTAAATTAAGAGTACATAAGATTATGGATTATGATGAGATCTCCCATGCCTTTATTAAAGCTAATTTAGTTGGCAGCCCAGCAGAGTTACATGGTTTTCTAGCTGGATCCGCATCAAGCGGTAAGCTCTTGTCTGCAGACTCTTTAATAGAAACTGTGGCGAAATTTTTGGAGGTTAGCTCTGAAAGAGTGGAGGATTTAGGGACCATGTTAATTGAGCTTTACCAATTTTCAGTAAACCAAATTAATAATAATGATTATGAATTTTCTCCTATTCTTCCAGATGGTGAATTCATATTGAGTGAACGATTAGCGTCAATGGGTGAGTGGTGCCAAGGGTTTTTATATGGTTTAGGGAGCTCGGAGCTATTCTCAAATTTAGAAATACAAAAAAACATATCAGAAGCTTTAGACGACTTGGCGTCCATTTCTAATGTACAAGTATCGGATGATCAGTATGAAGGGGATGAAACTGATAATGAGGCAAATTATATCGAGATAGTTGAGTACATTAAAATTGCGGTATTAACTATTTTCACTGAATTAAAAGCAAAAAATGATGAGAGTCAGCAGATTATCCATTAATTTTTTTGCAGATAAAAAATACCTCAATTAGGTATAGTTCACATGGGACTTGAGAAATGATTGCAAGCACAGAATTTGAAAAACGAAGAAATCAGTTAATGGCAAAGATGCCCACAAACAGCATTGCTATTTTTACAGCGGCAACAGAAAAATCTCGAAATAGAGATGTTCTTTACCCATATCGACAAGATAGCGACTTTTTTTATCTAACTGGGTTCTCAGAGCCAAACGCAATAATCGTCTTAATTCCTGGTAAAAATAAAAATGAATACCTCATGTTTTGTAGAAATAGAGATGCAGAAAAAGAGATATGGGATGGCCAGCGTATAGGACCAGACGGAGCAAAAAAATTTTATGGGGCAGATAAAGCGTTCCCTATTGAAAGTATCAAAGAAACGTTACCAGACATTATATATGATCGCGGTAAAATTTATTATTCGATAGGTAAAAACCTTTTTTTCGATGAGATTATAACTAAGATTGTAGGGAGTAAGAGGGGTAGTGCTGGCTCAACAAGTAAATCTTCAAATCCGTTTGCCAACCTAGATTACTTATTGCATGAGATGCGACTATTTAAGAGTCCTGCAGAACAACAAATTATGCGGAAAGCTGCCACCATTTCTTCACGCGCTCATCGAAGAGCGATGAAAAATTGTCTTCCTGGAATATATGAGTACCAGCTACAGGCTGAGATTGAGTACGAGTTTACTGCAGCCGGAGCCTCCTTCCCTGCTTATGGAACTATTGTTGGAGGCGGAAATAACGGATGCATTCTTCATTATGTAGAAAATAATTCAAAGTTAAAAGATGGTGATTTGGTATTAATTGATGCGGGCTGCGAATTACAAAATTATTCAGCGGATATCACGAGAACTTTCCCTGTTAATGGTAAGTTCACACCAGAGCAAAAGATGATTTATGATATCGTTTTGGAAGCACAAATTGCAGCTATAAATGGTTGTTTATCAGGTAATCAGTGGGATGAGCCCCATAATATAACTGTAAAAATTATTACGCAGGGTCTGCTTGATTTAGGTATTATTAAAGGAAGTCTGAATGAACTGATAGAAAAAAAGATTTATGCTGAATTTTATATGCATCGAGCAGGTCACTGGTTAGGAATGGATGTTCATGATGTTGGAAATTATAAGATAAATGAATTATGGCGAACATTTCAGCCAGGTATGGTAACTACTATTGAGCCTGGCATATATATTTCTCCGGAAAATAAAAAAGTTGATGAGCGTTGGCGGGGTATCGGTATTAGAATTGAGGATGATGTACTTATTACAGAGGGTAAACCAGATGTTCTATCATACGAAGTCCCAAAAACAACATCAGAGATTGAATTACTGATGACCTCTGATTAGGTAAAAAAATATGTCTGATAATCTCAAAGACCCACAAAATACGGATATTTGCATAATAGGCGGAGGTATGGTTGGAACAAGTCTTGCCCTACTACTGTCCTCCTTCAAGCTCGACTGGAATATTCAGATTATTGATTCAAATACTCTTGAAGGTGAACCTAAAAAAAATTCTGTTGATAAATTTGATGCACGAACTACAGCTTTATCTCAGAGTAGTTATGAAATTTTTCAAGCACTTGGGCTATGGAAAAAATTGAGTATCAACACAACCTCAATAAATGAAGTACACATTTCTGACAAAGGTTGTTTTGGGAGCGTTAAGTTAAAGGCTCAAGAACAAAACTTAGAAGCTCTAGGCTACGTTATTGAAAATGAGAGAATTAATGAAGCTCTTTTTAAGGCAGTACAAACAATTGACGATATTGAGATTATTGATTCAGCTCAAGTAAACCAAATACAACCGGTATCCGGTGCAGTAGAGCTTTGTTACACAAAAAAATCACAACCAAATAAGACTAAAAGACTTAAAGCGAAACTACTAGTTTTGGCTGATGGTTCCAAATCAGACTCAAGAAATTTATTGGGTATTGAATCAACAGTCAAAGATTATGGGCAAACGGCAATTGTAACAAATATTATATTCTCCAAAAATCATAATAATATTGCCTATGAACGCTTCACTGATTCTGGTCCATTGGCTGTCTTGCCCTTGAAGAAGATAGACAATCATAATCGTGGAGCACTTGTATGGACAGTTGCTCCCTCGAAAGCAGAAGAATTATTATCTATGCCAAAAAATGAATTTCTTAAAGAGTTGCAATCAATTTTTGGATTCAGATTAGGAGACCTTGTAGATGTCAGTTCGCGTTTCAGCTATCCAGTCAAGTTGGTTGTGAGCAAAGAGCAGGCTCGAAGTAATATAGTGGTCGTTGGAAATGCTGTTCATGCCCTGCATCCAGTTGCCGGGCAGGGTTTTAATTTAGCGTTTCGAGATATTGCCGCACTGGCCGACAAGCTTGCAAAATCCTCATCCAAAAAAATTGCCCTAGGGCAATATGAAGTTTTAGAAGAATATGTTGAATATCAAGCTAGAGACCAACAACAAACAATACTTCTAAGTGATTTACTGCCTAACGTATTTGGAAGCCGCTCTTTGTTTATAAAAGTTGCAAGAAATATTGGTCTTTTAGCGTTAGACTCAATCCCATTACTAAAAACAAATTTTGCGAAATTAGGTATGGGTCTTCAGACTAGAGGATTAAGGCTAAAAGCTTCTGATCGATCTAGTTTTACTGCTTCAAATTCGGAATGAAAGAATGATAAAAAAAGAATTTGATATTGTTATTGTTGGAGCCGGATTAGTTGGGTTATCTTTTGCTAACCTCTTGTCATCGCGTCTAATCTCAAGTGAAACTATTTATGGAGATAAAAAGATAGCTATTCTTGAAAAACAGCCTTTTAAAGCTCCTGATTTATCAAATAGTTTTGATTCGAGAGTAGTGGCGTTGACACAGTCCTCACGAATATTTTTAGAGGATATCGGTATTTGGGGTAAGATCGTCAGGGAAAGAGTATGCCCTTTTGAGCGAATGGAGATATGGGAATCTGATGGTACCGGCCATATAGAATTTGATTGTAACGATGTCCGCCAAGACAGTTTAGGTTATATAGTTGAGAATTCATTAGTAGTTAGATGTTTGCTTAATCAGGTCAAAAAACTCAAGAACGTCGAGTTTATCTGTCCCGCAACAGTCAGCGATGTGCAAAAGAATATCTATCCAGGTCAATCAGCTACTAGCGATATAACGCTCAACGATGGAAGTGTCATTACTACAAAGTTGTTGGTTGCTGCAGACGGTGGTGATTCTAGAATAAGAGATTTATGCGGATTCCAGATGCAAGAAATGAATTATGGTCATCAATCTATTGTTGCCCGGATTGCCACTGAAAAAAAACATAACTTTACTGCCAGACAGAGGTTCTTGCCAGATGGCCCTCTAGCCTTATTACCCATACAAATAGTAGAAGGTAACTCCAACCAATGTTCGATAGTTTGGTCACAAAAAAATAATATAGCAGAAAAATTAATGCTCCTTGATGATCTAAGTTTCTGTAAAGCACTTGAGCAAGCTAGTGGCGGCTGTTTGGGAAAAATTATAAAGGTTGAAAAACGCACCAAATATAAACTTATACTACGTCATGCAAATGATTATATTATGCAAGGTGTTGCATTAATTGGAGATTCTGCGCACACGATGCATCCACTAGCTGGTCAAGGT
>NYXF01000040.1 GCA_002685455.1 Porticoccus sp.
ACTCCATCGAAAGTTATCCTTCAGCATTAGGTTTTTTGTTTGATGCATGGTCTGAAGATAAATATGGAGGAACTGGTAATATATTTGATTGGGACCGACTAAAGGAGTTGAAAAATCAACAAATAATTCTTGCTGGTGGTCTAAATCCAGAAAATGTTAGTGAAGCAATCTTGACACTGAAGCCTTATGCTCTCGATGTAAGTGGTGGAGTCGAAAGTTCTCCTGGAGTAAAATCCACTAAACTAATGGAACTTTTCGTTGAAAAATGTTTTACGGACTAGATGGCTAATTTTTTTAATTTAAATTTTTGGAGATTTATGTGGAAAATTTTACGGACAATAAGGCGCCTATTAATTTCGATCAAATGCCAGATGAAAATGGGCATTTTGGTCCATACGGCGGAAGATTTGTTTCTGAGACACTAGTCTATGCTCTTGATGAGCTCACTAAACTGTATGAAAGATTGAAAGATGATCCTAAATTCCAAGCCCAAATTGACTATGATCTAGCACATTATGTTGGTAGACCCTCTCCACTTTATTTTGCTGAGAGGTGGTCAAAAAATGTGGGTGGTGCAAAAATTTATCTTAAAAGAGAGGATCTTAATCATACTGGTGCCCACAAAATAAACAGCGCGATTGGCCAAGCTTTATTGGCAAAATATACTGGAAAAAAACGAGTAATTGCAGAGACAGGAGCAGGACAACATGGAGTTGCAACAGCAACTGTTGCTGCCAGGTTGGGCCTAGAATGTCATATTTTTATGGGTGAAGAGGATATTCGCCGTCAAGCCCTTAATGTCTACAGAATGAAGCTACTGGGTGCCTCAGTAATTCCTGTCACATCTGGTTCAAGAACTCTCAAGGACGCCTTAAATGAAGCACTTAGGGACTGGGTAAGCAATGTAGACGATACCTTTTATATTATTGGGACATGCTGTGGTCCGCATCCATATCCAGAAATTGTGCGTAACTTTCAGTCAATTATGGGTCGTGAGGCTCGATCACAATCTTTAGCACAAACAGGGAAGTTACCAGATGCACTTATTGCCTGCGTAGGGGGGGGATCAAACGCTATAGGCTTATTCCATCCATTTCTCAAAGATCAGTCAGTGAAAATGTATGGAGTTGAAGCTGGTGGTTTTGGAGTTTCCACAGGAAAACACGCAGCACCACTTAATGACGGAATACCTGGAGTTCTTCATGGTAACCGTACTTATTTAATGGAAGATGAAAATGGTCAAATCATCGAAACTCACTCAATTTCAGCTGGGTTAGATTATCCTGGTGTAGGTCCAGAACATTCTTGGTTAAAAGATCTTGGCCGAGTTAACTACGTAACAGTAGATGATGATGATGCGATGGCCGCTTTCTATTCTCTGACCCAGACAGAGGGAATTATTCCTGCACTAGAGACGAGTCATGCTATTGCTTATGCAGAAAAACTTGCTGCTTCTATGAGTTTAGATCAAATGATCATAATCAATCTTTCCGGCCGAGGCGATAAAGATATTCTTACAGTTGCAGAAATTGATGGTATTTCCTTGTAGAACTATTCAACAGAATTAAATTTTTGCAAAAAAATATAAATAAAAAAGGACATATCACTTGTGAATAGAATTAATGAATGCTTTGCGCAGCTACGCCAAAAAAAAAGGAAAGCTCTTATTTCTTATATAGTGCTAGGTGATCCTATGAAACATATAACTCTACCACTTATGCATGCGTTAGTAAAAAGTGGGAGCAATATTATAGAATTAGGTATACCTTTCTCAGATCCAACTGCAGAGGGCCCCGTAATTCAAAGAGCACATGAGAGAGCACTAGAAAATGGAAGCAGCCTAGAAGAAGCTCTATCTCTAGTGGAAAAATTTAGAGAAACTGATAATAATACACCAGTTATATTAATGGGATATACAAATCCAATAGAGAGATTGGGTTACGATAAATTTATCGAACGCGCTCGAATCTCTTCGGTGGACGGGGTTCTCACTGTTGATTTGCCTCCAGAAGAAGCTGTATCTTTTAATGATAGTTTGAAAAATTCAAATATAGAAAATATATTTCTTTTAGCACCCACGAGTAGCCAATCTAGACAAGAAAAAGTAACAAAAATGGCTGGAGGTTTCGTTTATTATGTTTCACTGAACGGAGTCACTGGTGCAGGCAATTTAGAAATCGACTCCGTGAAAAAGCATGTAACTAACATTAAATCTTTAACTAAGCTGCCCGTTTGTGTTGGATTTGGAATTAAAGATGGAGAAACGGCTAGGGCAGTTGCAAACATATCCGATGGGGTGGTTGTAGGTAGTGCTTTAGTTCAGAGAATCGCTGATCTTTTTAAATCAAAAATAACAGAGACCGCGATTTATGTTGAAGAGGTTTCAACTATAATCAAAAATATACGAAGTGCTTTAGACAAATAGATTAAAAAGTTGATGGAGCAAAAAATATGAGCTGGCTTGAAAAAATTCGCCCTAAAGGGCCTGCAACTAAGTTCAAGGACCGTACTCAGAATGTTCCTGAGGGGGTATGGACAAAGTGCCCTAAATGTAGCTCACCTTTGTATCGCCCAGAACTTGAAAAAAATTTACTGGTTTGTCCAAAATGTGGTCACCATATAAGGATAAGTGCTAGGCAAAGAATTGATTTATTTCTCGATTCATCTAATCGGGAAGAGATAACAACTGAAATAAAACCAATTGATAGGCTTAAATTTAAAGATGTTAAAAAATATAAAGACAGATTAACGGATGCACAAAAACTTACTGGCGAAGATGATGCTTTGATCGTATTCAAAGGTAACCTTAAGGGAATTCCTGTTATTGTAGCAGCTTTCGAGTTCAAGTTTCACGGTGGTTCAATGGGTTATGTAGTTGGTGAGAGATTCACCAGAGCAGCACACATAGCTCTTGAGAAAAAAATACCCTTAGTGTGTTTTTCCGCAACCGGAGGTGCCCGTATGCAGGAGGCCTTGATCTCCTTAATGCAGATGGCCAAAACAAGTGCGGTTATAGAAAAACTAAAAATAAATAGGATTCCATATATATCTGTCATGACAGATCCAGTTTATGGTGGTGTTTCGGCAAGCCTTGCGTTGCTTGGGGATATCAATATTGCTGAGCCTAACGCTAGAGCCGGTTTTGCTGGACCAAATATCATTGAACAAACTATTCGCCAAAAGCTCCCTAAGGGATTTCAACGAGCAGAGTTTTTACTAGAGCATGGTGCGATCGATATGATCGTTGCTAGAAATGAGATGCGCGATACTATTGCCTCGTTACTTTCAAAGTTAATGTATTCAGTCAAAAACGACTATAAAGATGTTACTAAAAACACTACCTGAGTGGCTTAATTATCTAGAAAAATCTCACCCAGTTGCGATTGATTTTGGATTAGATCGTATACGCCATGTTGCAAAAAATTTAGGGTTTCTAGTTGATAAGAATCAAATTGACAACTCATCTAGAAAAAATAATAACAAGTATAGGTATGCGTTTTTGTTGCAAAGAACAAAAGTTGTAATAGTTGGTGGGACTAACGGAAAAGGTACCTGTGTTTCTATTCTAGATAGTATACTTAGAGAAGCAGGGTATAATACCGGGTGCTATACATCCCCTCATCTTATTAGATTCAACGAGCGAATTACTATAAATGGCAGATGTGCGAGCGATGAAGATATTTGTGCTGCATTTGAAGAAATAAATACGGCAAGAGATCTTGTAGGCTTAAGTTATTTTGAATTTTCAACTTTAGCAGCCTTGATAATAATGGCCAAATCAGACTTGGATATAATAATACTTGAGGTTGGACTTGGAGGTCGTTTGGATGCAGTTAATTTTGTTGACCCCCACTTATCAATTATTACGGGTATAGCTCTCGATCATGAGCAATGGCTGGGAGATAATCTTGATTTTATTGGTAAAGAAAAGGCTGCTATAGCAAGACCTAATAAACCTCTTTTGTATGGAGATACAAAACCAGTTAATGGAGTTATAGAGGTTGCTAACGATATGAATGCAAAAATATTGATTAACGGAAAAGACTTCTTTTACGATGATTTTAATGTAATCAAATCCTACTGTTTACCGCGTGCAAGTATGACTTGTGCCATGAAGGCAGCAAAAATTTTAGATCCAAATATCAATCTAAGGCTTATAAATGAAGGATTAAATAAAACTAAAATTGATGGTCGTTTTCATAGGATTAAATTTAATGGAATAAATTTTATCCTAGATGTTGCGCATAACCCTCAAGCAGCAAAAATGCTTTCAGAACGCATACAGGACTTAAATCTAAGGGATAAGGTTCAGATAATAACAGGTATTATGTCAGACAAAGATATACCTGGGATACTGAGTCCCTTTATTAATCTCACAAATAAATGGAATTTTTGCAATATACCAAATAATGTGAGGGCAAGTAGCACAACTTTTTTAACAAAAATACTCAACAAGTTAAAAAAAAGAAAGGGTGACTATAGTATATCTGAATACTCATCAGTAGGTGATGCTCTAGATATTACGGTCCAAAATAACAAGCCTGGTGATACGATAGTAATATTTGGTTCTTTTTTTATTGTCGGTGCTGCGCTTACTTGGTTTAATGAAGCACATTAGTTTTTGTATGCTATTGAAGGTGGGGAACTTGATATTAAGGTCGCTAAAATTTAGGCTAACGTATATTTTTATAACAATTGCAATAGGAATCATTGCTATTTTTTTTGGCAACGAAATACGTATGGCTAAAGAAATAAGTGATAGATCCATAATCCCTATTTCCCCAGATATTAAGTCAACCATTTCAAGCCCAACTAGATCTGAATTAGTCATATCGACTGAAACCGAAGAAACATTTAGACTTCAAAATAAGCAATCTGATAAGGTCAGCTTAGCTCCACCTAAGAACCCTTCAATGACGAGCGAAGGTATACCTGTTGCATGGGTTTTAAAAATAAAAAAAACTTTGGGTAGAATAGATGCTATAAATTTATCAAAGAAACTTTTGTCCGATGGGCATAGAGCTTTTATTAGGGAGTTAAATGACGGTGATGTTACTTCATATTATGTATATCTTGGCCCAAATATAATACAGCAAACATTATTGAATAAAAAAAAGAGTTTAACTGAAAAATATAGCCTTGATTTCCAATTAATGATGTTTGAGCCCTGATCTTATTGGCTGGCTCTGTTACAATTTTATTTATATTGGCTTTTTTAACCATTAAAAATTGGTATTTGAATAATGAATTCAGTTGACTGGTCAATTATTTCCATCATAGGTATCTCAACAATCATCAGTATTATAAGAGGTGCGTCCAAAGAGGCCTTATCGTTATTAATATGGCTCTTGTCAGCTTTAATCGCATCTATATTTCACGATCAGATGCAAGCGCAACTCCAAACTCTTATAGAGAACGAGTCGCTACGAGAAATCTCAGCATGGATTACGATCTTTTTATTCTGCCTATTTATCGGTAGTTTAATTAATTATATCTTTGGCAAGCTTATAAAAGCTTCAGGTTTGAGTAATACAGATAGACTGCTTGGTATGATTTTCGGTGTAGTCAGAGCCATAGTAATTGTAATGGTTTTTTTGATTATAACACCAAAGATTTTTCCTGTTGCACATACAAAATGGTGGATGGAATCAATACTTATTCCTTTTTTTCAACCTTTTCAAGGCTGGGCACAAGAAACAGGATCAATCATACTAATTTTTTTAAAAAATATTTTTTAAGTACACTATTTGAAGAATTTGATAATAAAAAGGCTGAAATATAGATGTGTGGAATAGTTGGAATTTTTGGTAAAAAAGATGTCAAACTTGAGCTCTACGATTCTTTGACGATGCTGCAACACAGGGGCCAAGATGCAGCAGGTATTATGACTTGCCACAATGGTCGCTTTAATCAAAGGAAAAGTGTTGGTTTAGTAAAGGATGTATTCAATACTCGTCACATGACTCAGCTAAAGGGCAGTATGGGTATAGGACATGTTCGGTACCCTACAGCTGGAAGCTCAAGTCCTGCACTTGCCCAACCTTTCTATGTCAACTCGCCATATGGTATCTGTATGGCTCACAATGGAAATTTGACTAATACCGAAGAGTTGATGGCTTTATTATTCAATTCTGATCTTCGCCATATAAATACAGATTCAGATTCAGAGGCGCTTCTTAATGTCTTTGCGCACGAGCTACTCTCTCAGGGACAAATACAACCTTCACCAGACGATATTTTTGATTCTGTTAGTAATGTACATAAAAGATGCAAGGGCGCATATGCAGTAGTAGGCATGATAGCCAATTACGGTATGGTAGCTTTTAGGGATCCGCATGGTATTAGACCTCTAATCTTTGGTGAGCGAGAGGGGCAAGACGGTATAGAGTATATGGTTGCTTCTGAAACTGTAGCTATGGATGTCTTAGGCTATAGAGTAGTCAGAGATCTGAAACCTGGAGAAGCAATGTATGTCGACCAAAAAGGTAAGCTCCATCTCAGACAATGTACCGATAACCCTAAGCTCCATCCGTGTATATTCGAATATGTTTATTTCTCTCGTCCAGATTCGGTAATTGATCAGGTGTCAGTTTACTCAGCTCGACTAAGAATGGGTCAAAAACTTGCAAAAAAAATTAAAGGCCTACCAATATGTAATGATATAGATGTGATAGTGCCAATACCAGATACTAGCCGGGTTTCAGCCCAAGCTATAGCGGAAGAGCTTGGGGTAAAGTTTAGAGAAGGTTTTATGAAAAATAGGTACATCGGTCGAACATTCATTATGCCTGGCCAAAAAGAGAGAAAAAAATCTGTTCGTCAAAAATTAAATCCTGTAAAAGCAGAATTACAAGGAAAAAACGTCCTCCTTGTAGATGATTCTATTGTGAGGGGGACGACATCTAGAGAGATTATCGAAATGGCACGAGATGCTGGAGCAAAAAAAGTATTTATAGCCTCGTCTGCCCCGCCTGTAAGGTATCCAAACGTTTATGGTATAGATATGCCATCGGCAAATGAGCTTATAGCTTACGATAAAACTGAAAGTGAGGTTTCTAGGCTTATTGGAGCTGATTTTGTAATCTATCAAGATTTAGACGAACTAGTTGATAGTGTAAAGCAGGGTAACACATTAATAGATAAATTTGATTGTGCAGTCTTTGACGGCCACTATGTAACAGGTGGAATCAGCGATTCATATCTTAAGAAATTAGATATTAACAGGAATGATGGTACAAAGAATTCATTAGCTCATGATAGCGGAGTTGTTAACCAGTGCGTGGGTCTTCATAATTCAGATATGGATACAGAATAAAATTTTTATTAAAATGAAAAAATATCATTTATATAGCTACCGAGTAACAGATAATGAAAGATAATTCGGAGAATCAAAATACAGGCTTGAAATTCGATACCCTATCGGTGAGAACAGGCCATCATAGAACTCATGAGGGAGAACATTCGGAGCCTCTATTCCTTACCTCAAGTTTTGTTTTTAAGGATGCGTCTGAGGCAGCTTCGAGATTTTCTGGCGAGAGACATGGAAATGTTTATTCTCGTTACACTAATCCAACTGTTCGTACACTTGAGGAAAGAATTGCTTCACTGGAGGGGGCTGAGCAAGCTGTTGCTACCTCATCAGGAATGGCTGCAATTCTTAGTACCTGTTTGGCTCTTTTAAAATCAGGAGACCATATTGTTTGCTCACGAAGTGTATTTGGAGCAACAACAGTGTTCTTAGAAAAATACCTTTTAAAGCTTAATATAGAAACGACCTTTGTCTCGCTTGTTGACGAAAATGAATGGAAGGATGCTATAAGACCGACAACTAAAATTTTATATTTAGAGACGCCATCTAACCCTCTTTGTGAAGTTGCAGATATACCATCAATTGCGAATATTGCAAAGAGTAATAATGCATTGCTAGTTGTCGATAATTGCTTTTGTACGCCTGCTTTACAATTCCCCCTAAAACTTGGTGCAGATCTAATTATCCACTCAGCCACAAAGTATCTAGACGGCCAGGGAAGATGTCTTGGTGGAATTGTTGCGGGACAAGCAAACTTAATAAATGAAATTCTGTCCTTCGTTCGAACTGCTGGTCCAGCAATGAGTCCATTTAATGCATGGGTATTTTTAAAAGGCTTAGAAACCTTAAAGTTACGTATGTTTGCCCATTCAAGCAATGCCCTTAGTCTAGCCCTTTGGCTTAAACAACAAGAGGAGGTGGAAAACGTTTTTTATACTGGCCTCAAGGACCATCCAGGATACCTGCTCGCCTCTAAACAACAATTAGCTTTTGGCGGTGTTCTTTCTTTTACTGTTAAGGGATCAAGGAGAGAAGCATGGAGGGTAATAGATGGAACCAAGTTGATTTCACTAACTGCAAATTTAGGTGATGCAAAAACAACAATAATTCATCCAGCTACCACTACACACGGTAGGCTTACAGAGGATCAAAAAAATAAATCAGGTATTTCAGAAAATTTAATTCGAGTAGCAGTAGGATTGGAGGATATTATTGATATTAAGAATGATCTATTGCTTGGATTGAAATCAATAGAATTATACTGATTTATTTATCTTGTAAGCATATTTTTAACGCCTTTTATAAATAAATCTTTTTTATCGTCTTTCAATATCAATTGAGGGGTATTTATCCCTTTGATAAAAGACGGCCTATCGCCGAGGTTATCCAACCATAATGTTAAATTAGGAAAAGAGTCTAACTCAACTCCCGACCATTCGTGAATTTTTACCCAAGGCCAACATGCGATATCAGCTATACTAAGTGAATCTGAAAGATACATCTTACCATTAAGGTGAGCATCCATAACCCCAAATAGTCTTTTAACTTCGTTTTGATAACGATCAATTGCAGGTTGATATTGCTCATGCCAGTATCGGTTAAATACGTTAGCTTGACCCATCATTGGGCCTATTCCACCCATTTGAAACATAAGCCAC
>NYXF01000041.1 GCA_002685455.1 Porticoccus sp.
GGCGCCTGTGCGCTGATTGCGGCCCTTAGTGCGGCAGGGTTGCCCTCTGACCGCTTTGCGTTCGAGGGTTTTTTGCCAGCCAAGTCACACGGGCGCCGCCAGCGCTTGCAGGCGCTCGCCGATGAGTCGCGCACCTGGATGGTATATGAAGCGCCCCATCGGCTGTTGGAGTGCCTGGATGATATGTGTGAAATCCTCGGTGCCGAGCGTCGTGTTGTATTGGCCCGAGAGTTGACGAAAACCTTTGAGACGTTGCGCTCGGCACCGATCGCTGAGCTGGCTGACTGGGTTCGCGGTGATAGCGATCAGCAGCGGGGTGAGTGCGTGTTGGTGGTTGAGGGAGCGTCGGTGGCTGAGTCTGAGGAGGTTTCAGGCGAAACCTTGCGTGTGCTGGATGCGCTGTTGCAAGAGTTGCCGGTTAAGCAGGCGGCACGGCTGGCGGCGCAAATTACCGGTGAGCGCAAGAATCGGCTATGCCAACTGGCTCTTGATCGCGGTACCAAGAACGCGTGATCAGGTCTGCGTGAAGTCGTTTCTCCTTGCTCTGTGGGCCGAAGGCGGCTAACCTTGCCGCCAAGAGTTGGCTGGACAGTCGCTGTGTTGGCACCGCAAGGCGTCGGCAGGGAGGAAAGTCCGGGCTCCATAGGGCAGAGTGCCAGGTAATACCTGGGAGGTGCGAGCCTACGGAAAGTGCAGCAGAAAATATACCGCCGATGTTCAATTATATTGATGCAGGTAAGGGTGAAATGGTGAGGTAAGAGCGCACCGCACAACTGGCAACAGTAGTGGCATTGTAAACCCCACTCGGAGCAAGACCAAATAGAAGTCCTTTGACGCGGCCCGCGTTGGACTCGGGTAGGTTGCTTGAGGTGCTTGGCGACAAACATCCTAGAGGAATGGTTGCTCTCGACAGAACCCGGCTTATAGGCTAACTCTAAATATGGTTAATCCTTACAGTTTACCTCTTTATATCTGTAAGGATTAACCTCCCCTTTAAGATTGAAACAAGATCATAAATATTCAAGCAGTACCTACCTATCCTGATCAAAATAAAAATGATAACTCAAACTTAAATCTTATCTAGCCGCTAATATTTCAAATTTAGANATGTGGCTCTATTCAATGATCATAATTCCAATTCTTAGTTAAATCTAACTATTAATAGCAATCTTTTTACCATTAACTGCAAGTTATTGAGTTTAGTCTAAATTTCATTCACCGAGGAGCTTTTTTGGCTTGACTTTGACTTTCTTGAGCATATAGTTATAAAAGTGGGAATAAGTGGGTATAAGTGGTTTTTTATATTAATAGGACTGGGTTTAAAGTGTTTAGAGGCAATAATGAAATTAATACTGATGATAAGGGCCGCATTGCGATGCCCTCAAGATACCGTGATGCCCTTTTAAAGTCATGTTCAGGACACTTAATAGTTACTATCGATTTACAGGATAAGTGCCTTCTAATTTATCCTTCGGCCTCTTGGGAAAGAATAGAAACCGAGATTGCTTCACTACCAACATTTAATACAACCACCAGAAAATTACAAAGACTTTTGATAGGTCATGCAAAAGAAGTGGACATAGATAGTAACGGTCGAATCCTAATCCCAACCGAGCTAAGACAGTATGCGCAGCTTGAAAAAAAAGTAGTTTTAATTGGACAGCGTCATAGATTTGAATTGTGGAGCGAGCAAAATTGGAATCAAGGAAGAGATAATTGGTTAGCAGATACTAGCAATAATGTCGATATTCCAGAAGAAATGAAATCTATTTCTTTATAGGTGCAGAAATATGTCAGTAAACGGAGAACATAAGACAGTATTATTAGCTGAAGCAGTCTCAGGATTGATTACAGATTTTGACGGTTTATATATTGATGGAACTTTTGGTCGGGGTGGGCATACTTCGTTAATACTATCCCAACTCAGCGGACTTGGTAAGTTGCTTGCAATAGACAAAGATCCGGAGGCTTGTGACACAGCAAGAAAAAGATTTTCTGCTGATGAACGATTTGAAATAACACAAACCTCATTTTCAAGTATTCGCCAATTGGTCGAACAAAAAAATTTTTCAGGAAAGGTGTCTGGTGTACTCTTAGATTTAGGTGTTTCATCTCCTCAAATTGATGATTCAGCCAGAGGTTTCAGTTTTTTAAAGGATGGACCGCTTGATATGCGAATGAATCCTAATTGTGGGGCAAGTGCAGCTGATTGGCTGTCTATAGCCGAAGAGCAAGAAATTGCAAAAGTTCTCAAAGATTTTGGAGAAGAGAGATATTCTAAGCGGATTGCAAGAGCAATTGTTAGCGCTAGGCATGTGAAGCCAATAACAAGAACTGTTCAGCTTGCAAATATCATAAAGGATGCTAACCCATCATGGGAAAAAAATAAGCACCCTGCCACAAGAGCTTTTCAAGGAATTAGAATTTTTATAAATAAAGAGCTCGATGATCTAAAAAAAGCATTGCCAGATATTTTAGAAATATTAGCTGTAGGTGGTCGACTTGTAGTGATTAGCTTCCATTCTCTGGAGGATAGAATTGTAAAAAGGTTCATCAGGGATCAAGAAAAAGGAAATAGTGTACCAAAGGGATTCCCCATTTTTGAAAAAGATATTATTCGACGAATGTGCTCCATAACGAAAGCTGTTAAATCTACTGATCTCGAGATAAAAAATAATATAAGAGCAAGAAGTGCTGTAATGAGAATTGCACAAAAAGTGATTTAGGTATGGTGAAGATGAATGTTGCTACACAATTAAATTCTAAGGTCACCCCAAATTTAGTAATTTGGATTTTTATTGCATGGGTTGCTGCAATCTCGTCCTCACTTTCTGTAGTTTATGTCAGTAATGCCTGCCGAGTGCTGACAAGTGAAATATCAAATCTTGAGAGAGAATCAAATATTTTACAGGAAACATGGGGTAAATATTTAATTGAGCAGAGCACTCACTCTTCACTAAATAATATCGAAAATCTGGCAATAAATAACTTGAATATGAAAGCTCCAAAAAGAGACGAATTTATAGCAATTTTTCCATAAATAAATCTAGTAAGTAATAGGATGAGATAATTAGTGAAACCGAAGATAAATAAATTATACATTTCAAGGTGGCGATATACGTTGCTAGCATCTTTTCTACTCGCACTACCGGTTGCAGCAATTTGGCATATAGCTGGATTACAAGTTCTAGCTGATGTCGATAAAGGTTATGAATTTCTTCAGGGTAAAGTCAAACAAAAACTAGTCCACAAAGAGTCTATTCCTGCTTATCGAGGAGTTATAACAGATAGAAATGGTCAACCACTTGCAATTAGTAGTCCTGTGATAATCGTTTCTGCAAATCCAAATCAAGTAGATGTTAATCATCCTAATTTCCTCTATCTTGCTGACTATTTATCCCTGAACCCTAAAAGCTTGAAAAAAAGATTATCTAAGAATTCCCACAAAATACATCTTCGACTCAAGAAAGACCTTGAGCCAGCCAAGGCTGAAAAAATTCGCGCCTTAAAGATATCAGGTATCTATATGAAAAAGGCATATAAGCGTTTTTATCCAGGTGGTGAGCTAACTTCACAAATTGTTGGGATAACAAATTCCGAAGATAAAGGTCAAGAAGGCATAGAGCTGTCTTTTAATCACATTTTAGCGGGGGTTCCAGGAAACAAGAAAGTGCTTAAAGATAGAAGAGGTAGTGTGATTAAGGACCTTGGTATAGAAAAAAACGCAAAACCTGGACGAAATATAACTTTAAGTATTGATATGAGATTACAACATAAAGCTTACACTGAATTAAAAGAGGCTGTTATAAAAAATAATGCAAAATCCGGATCAGTCATAATACTGGATATTCATTCTGGTGAGGTTTTAGCAATGGCAAACCAACCATCCTATAACCCAAATAATAGAGGCAGACTAAGTTCTGAGGAGTTAATCAAAGGAGCAAGAAATAGGGCAATTCTTGATATTTATGAGCCAGGCTCAACCATCAAGCCATTTACTGTTTTGGCAGCGTTAGAAAACGAAAAAATTTCTTCTGAACAATTTATCGATACAAATCCTGGATATATTCAAATAGGTAAGAAAATAATAAGAGATCACCGTAACTATGGAAAAATAAGTCTTGATGATTTACTAAAAAAATCAAGTAATGTTGGCGCAATAAAACTAGGAATAGATATAGATCCTGGAGATATGCATGACTTATTTTCACGCGTAGGATTCGGCGAGGTCGTCGGAATTGGTTTTCCTGGTGAAGTATCTGGTGTATTACCTTGGCATAAGAAATCTATGAAGCTAGAAAGAGCAAATCTTGCAATTGGATACAGCATGAATGCTACCGCTCTTCAAGTAGCTAGGGCTTATTCAGTATTAGCGTCTGGTGGGATAAAAAAACCGCTTACCCTGCAAAAGTTGGACAGTATCCCTAAAGGAGACCGGGTAGTAAATGCAGAATTAGTTACTGAAGTTCGTAAAATGATGATGGGCGCAACACGTTCCGGAGGAACTGCTGAAGATGCAGCTATCTACACCTACAATGTGGCGGGTAAAACAGGAACAAGCCATAAAAATTCAGTGGGAGGATATGAAGAAAAAAGATATGTATCTTTATTTGCAGGGATAGTGCCAGCAGAAAACCCACGTTTGGTTACAGTGGTGATTATAAATGATCCAAAAGCAGGACAACATTACGGAGGTAAAGTTGCTGGTCCAGTATACGCAAACGTTACTGAAAGAGCATTAAGAGTGTTAAGGGTAGCACCAAAAATTTCAGATAATAAAAGAGCAGTAGTAATTAATCAAAAGGTGGATCCTAGTCAGTCTGAAGGTGATATCTGATGGCAACATCAAATATATACCATAGTTGTTATTTGGGTAATTTATTNCCTGATCTTAATCTAGGTAAAAACTTAGCTGATTTAAGTATCTCTGGGCTTTCTTTAGATAGTCGTCAAGTTACACCAGGTGATCTTTTTTTTGCCATTCCTGGAAACATAGGAGATGGAAGAGACTATATTGATTCGTCACTTCAATCCGGAGCTAGGATTGTCCTTTACCAGTCAGATAAAAGGCTCTCTTTTAAAAATGAACGAGTTTTACCAATAGTTAATCTCAATCAAAAAATAAGCGAAATTTCTGGTCGATTTTATTCATATCCCTCAAAAAAATTATCATTAACTGGGATCACTGGAACTAATGGAAAAACTACTTGTGCACAATTATTAGCAAATCTCTTGAGTGTCATTAGCGGCCCAACAGGAATTATTGGAACGTTAGGTTATGGATCAGTAGTAGCAAATAATATAGATCTTATTTCGAAAGGAATGACAACCCCGGATCCCATTACAATCCAGTCTGTTCTTGCTGATTTTGTTAGAAACAATATAGAACAAGCTGTAGTAGAAGTATCATCACATGGCATTAGTCAATATAGAATTAAGAGCCTATCATTTGATACAGCAGTATTTACTAATTTAACCCATGACCACTTAGATTATCATGGAGATTTATCAAATTATTCTATGGCAAAAAAAGAATTATTCGCTATGCCTGGATTAAAAAATGCTGTCATTAATATAGATGACCCTATTGGATCCGAAATAGCCAGAGACCTACCCTTGTCAGTAAATAAGTTTTCATTTTCTTTAGATAATCCAAAGGCAAATATTTATGCTGATAAATTAGAAATAACAACTACAGGCATAAAAGCTAGGATAAATACTCCATGGGGCGAGGGAGAACTCAATAGTAGATTGTTAGGAAAGTTTAATCTTCAAAATTTATTAGCTGTGGTTGGAGCTGCTTGTTGTCAAGGGATTGATTTTTTAAATGTGATAAAAAAATTATCAGTTTTGGAAAATATTCCTGGTCGAATGGAGCTGATAAACAAATCTGAGATTATGAATAATCAGAAAAAAATTAGCCCAACGGTTATAGTGGATTTTGCACATACTCCGGATGCCCTCAGAAATGTGTTAAAAGTATTGCGTGAAAATTGTGAGGGAAAATTATGGTGTGTATTTGGGTGTGGGGGAAATAGAGATACAGAAAAGCGAGGGATAATGGGTAAAATTGCTGCGGAATTAGCAGATAATTTAGTTATTACAAATGATAATCCTCGAGAGGAGTGCCCTGAAGAAATAGCTACTCAAATTTTCTCAGGTATAACTTCAATCAAGCAATTCGCTAGCCCCTTTACTAAAATCATTCTTGATAGAAGAGAGGCTATTAATTTTTCTATTAAATCTGCAGCAAAAAAAGATGTAATTTTGGTAGCTGGAAAAGGAAATGAATCTCTGCAATTCTTAGGATCTGGTAGCTTGCCTTTTAGTGACAGGATCGAAGCTAAATTAGCATTAGAAATTAGAGAGAAAGGACTATGATAGGTCAATTAACTTTTTCTCAAATAGCAGACGATTTTGGAGGAACATTAGTTTATCCAGATTGCCTCTTCAGCTCAGTATCTACTGATAGCAGGAGTATAGAGGACGGTCAAATATTTATAGCCTTGAAAGGAGAAAAATTTGATGGACATAAATTTATATCATCAATTTCAAAGAAAGTTTGCGGCCTAGTAGTTGAAAAACTAGATCCAGATATTGAGATCAGCCAGTGGGTTGTTCCAAATACAACTGAGGCACTAGGACATATTGCGAGAGCGAATCGAGATAAGTTTACTGGGTGTTTAATTGCTATAACTGGAAGCTGTGGGAAAACTTCAGTTAAAGAGATGGTCGCTTCGATCCTTGAAAAAAGTGGACCGGTATCGTTTACAAAAGGGAACTCTAATAATGAAATTGGGGTTCCATCTACTCTAATAAATATATCAGATGATCATAAATATTCAGTAGTCGAAATGGGAGCCAAAGGTTTTGGTGACATAGCTTATTTATGTAAAATAGCTAGACCGAACATTGCACTTATAAATAATGTTATGCCTGCACATCTTGAAAGTTTTGGTGATATTCAAAGCATCGCCAAAGCTAAAGGTGAAATATATCAGAACCTTACGAATAAGGAAGTCGCAGTTATTAATCTTGATGAGCCTCATGCAAAAGTTTGGATTAAATCGACAAAAGCAAAAGTAGTTACTTTTTCAACTGTTAAATCAGAAGCTGATATTAACGCACAGAATATTATTTTAGAAAATAACGGCTGTTACAGCTTTATCCTAGACAGCCCTCAGGGAAAGATACCGGTTAATATGCCTTTGAGAGGCAGACATAATGTTGCGAATGCAATCGCTGCTGCTGCTTGTGCTTTTTCAGCTGGAGTAGATTTACAGATAATCAAATATGGGCTAAGTAGCTTAAGACAAGTAAGAGGGAGGATGGAATTTTCAAAATTATGTTCTGGGACAACACTTATCGATGATACTTACAATGCAAGTCCAGGTTCAGTTATGGCTGCCATAGATAGCCTCGTAGAAGCTAACGGTCTGCATATATTGATATTAGCCGATATGGCAGAACTAGGTCGGGATGCGATCCGATTACATAGAGATATTGGAAGGTATGCATCTGCTGCCGGCGTAAACATTTTTCTGACTTTGGGGCCGCTATCTCTTTATGCAGCCGAAGAATTTGGTGAAAAGTCGCAACATTTTAATGATAAAAAAGAGCTTCTCGATTTCTTGACTAAAAGCAAAATTTTTCATGATAATTTTTCGGATGATGAAAAAGTTATTCTTATAAAAGGTTCCAGATTTATGGGTATGGAGGACATATCTGAATCGATAAAAAATTGGGGAGCTCCATAGAATGCTAATTTGGCTGGCTGATTACCTATCTCAATATCTATCAGTATTTACTGTAATAAAATATATAACAGTTCGAATAGTTATGGCTGTACTAACAGCACTTTTGATCTCTTTTATTTTCTGGCCATGGATGATTTCTTACCTTAAACGCCTACAGATAAGTCAATCAGTCAGGGATGACGGCCCTTCTACTCATTTGATAAAAGAGGGAACCCCTACCATGGGGGGGTTACTTATACTTTTCTCCATATTTACTAGTACACTCCTTTGGGGAGATCTTGATAATAAGTATATATGGGTAATTCTGATGGTAACGCTCTCTTTTGGTGCTATTGGCTGGGTTGATGATTACAAGAAAGTTATCAAAGCAAATTCAATAGGTATTCCGGCAAGGTGGAAATATTTTTGGCAATCATTATTTGCTTTAATCGCCGCTATCACTTTATACAAAATGGGAAGCGATGGGGCAGAAAATCAATTAATTGTTCCGTTATTTAAAGAAATAGTAGTTCCTTTAGGAGCTTACTATATCGTACTTTCATATTTTGTAGTGGTAGGTAGCAGTAATGCTGTAAATCTAACAGATGGCTTGGATGGCCTTGCTATTATGCCAACAGTTCTTATAGGGAGTGCTCTAGGTCTTTTGGGTTACTTATCAGGACATGTAGGTTTTGCAGAATATCTACATATCCCTTATATACAAGGTAGTGGTGAAGTAGGGATATTTTGCGCCGCATTAGCAGGAGCTGGTCTTGCGTTTCTTTGGTTCAACGCGTATCCCGCTCAAATTTTTATGGGTGACGTAGGTTCACTATCATTAGGGGCATCCTTAGGCATTACAGCTGTGATAATTAGACATGAAATAGTTTTCTTTATCATGAGTGGGATTTTCGTTGTAGAAGCCTTATCTGTAATGCTCCAAGTGACATATTTTAAGCTTACCGGCAAACGAATTTTTCTAATGGCTCCGATTCACCACCATTTTGAGCTAAAAGGTATGCCCGAAACTCGTATAGTAGTCAGAGCATGGATTATTACCGTAATGCTTGTTTTGATTGGCTTGATAACGTTGAAGTTAAGGTAAAAGGAATGAGTGTACCTATGAGTCAGCTGATTGCTAGCACCAAAACTAAAATTGTTATTGGTATAGGGGCTACAGGTTTTTCTATAGCTCGGCATTTAACTCAACTGGGCCAACATTTTATTATGATGGATACACGAGAAGAGCCACCATTACTGGAGAAATTTATTACTGAGTTTCCAGGCATAAGCTTGTCACTAGGGGAACTATCTGTCGATAGTCTCTCTAATGCTGATGAGATAATTATCAGTCCCGGCCTATCGAGAAAAACTGAAGCTGTTCAAGTTGCAATCGAATCGAATATACCTGTGATCAACGATATTGAGTTATTTGCACGATCAGCTAATGCGCCGATCGTTGCGATCACCGGATCTAATGGCAAAAGTACAGTTACTACTCTGCTGGGCCAGATGTTTATTGATGCTGGTTACACAGTTGGTATTGGTGGAAATTTAGGAACACCCGCATTAGATTTACTTGACGAAGAAGTAGCTTTTTATATTCTTGAGTTATCAAGCTTCCAACTTGAGTCAATTAGCAGCTTATGCGCTGAAGCTGCAACAGTTCTTAATATAAGTCCAGACCATATGGATCGATATGACTCATTACTTGATTATCATCAGTCCAAGCATCGTATTTTTAATGGTGCGAGGCAGGTGATAATAAATCGAGATGATAAGTTAAGTATACCGCTTGTTGGCGAAAAAGTTAAAACATGGAGCTACGGACTAAGTACCCCAGACCTGAATAGCTTTGGTGTCATTACTAGCACAGATAATAAAACTTGGTTAGCTTACGAGTTTGATAAATTGATATCTCGAGGTGAATTGGGGATGTCAGGGTCTCATAATATGAGTAATGCTCTTGCTGCTCTGGCGTTAGGAAGAGCAGTTAATTTACCTTTCAGGCAAATGATAGAAACTTTAAGACGATTTAGAGGGTTACCTCATCGATTCCAAACCGTGAGAGTATTAAATAATATAACTTATATTAATGACTCTAAAGCTACTAATATTGCAGCTACTGCTGCCGCTATAAATTCCCTTCCTACTGTAGCAAATATAATATTGATTCTCGGCGGCCAATCTAAAGGACAAAATTTTTCAGTCCTATTCCCAATATTATCTGGATCTGTAAAGCATGTTTTATTAATAGGTGAAGCAGCATCAGAGATAGAAAACGCTATAGTTGGAAAGATAGAAACATCTCGGGTAAAAAGTATTGAGAGCGCAATACTCTTGTGTCGAAAGATATCAAGATCAGGGGATGCTGTATTATTTTCTCCCGGGTGTGGAAGCCTAGATATGTTCGCTAATTTTGAAGAAAGAGGAGAAAAATTTATATCTGTAGTGGAGGGCTTACAATGAATTTAAAATTTGGAAAGTCGAGAGCACAATTTTTTAGTGCGTTCCAAGGCATTGATCAGCAATTATTATTTTCATTTTTGGCAATCTTGAGCATCGGTTTAATAATGGTCTACTCCTCTTCAATAAGTCATGCTGATTTTAAATATAGCGATAATCTCTTTTATTTAAAGCGCCACTTAATGTTTTTAATACTCGGAGCCGCCGTCTCAACCATTATCGTATTAATACCCTCACATATTTGGAGCAAGCTCGGTATATTTATTTTTATATTATCGATATTCCTGCTAATTGCTGTTTTATTTACACCAAAAATTAATGGTAGTAGACGATGGATATCACTTGGCTTTTTTAATTTGCAATCTGCAGAATTTGCAAAATTTGCCATTATTATTTTTCTAGCAAGCTATTTAGAGAAACACCATCAAAAACTTAAGAATCAGTGGAGGAGCGTATTATCGCCATTAATCATAATTAGCTTAGTTGTATTACTTTTATTCAGGCAGCCTGACTATGGTTCTATAGTAGTCATCAGTATTACTGCATTTTGTATGTTATTCATTGTAGGAATACCGCTGTGGCAATTCGGAATAATATCAGTCCTTTCTATTTTTGGTCTAGCATATATCGCCATTATGGAGCCATATCGAATAGAACGATTAAAGTCTTTTCTCGATCCTTGGCTCGACCCAAGAGATGCTGGTTATCAGGTAACAAACTCTTTAATGGCTTTCGGAGAAGGTGAATGGTTTGGCGTTGGATTAGGTAATAGTGTTCAAAAACTTCATTACCTACCTGAAGCACATACAGACTTCATTTTCTCTATATATGCCGAGGAATTTGGATTAGTTGGAGTAATAATCGTCATATTTTTATACATAATTTTGATACACCGAATACTCCATATTGCTCGAAAGGCAATAAAAAGTAAGGCTTGGTTCTGCACATATTGTTGTATAGGTATTGCGGTAATACTAGCACTACAATCATTTATCAATATAGGTGTTACTTCTGGTTTATTACCTACGAAAGGTATTACGTTACCATTCATTAGTTATGGTGGAAGTAGTCTTCTGGTATGTATCGCAATGATTTCGTTGGTCTTGAGGATTAGTTCAGAAGTTAATATTGCAGGCACAACTGCAAAGAGAGTGAGACGTGTTAGAACACAGAATTAAAAAAGTCGTGATCATGGCTGGAGGTACAGGTGGACATGTAATTCCTGCTCTTTCAGTAGCTAATATTTTAAAAAATAGAAATATATCCATCACGTGGCTAGGGACATGTCAGGGTATTGAGTCAGAATTAGTTCCAGCTAGCGGAATTAATATCGATTACATAGACATCGAAGGGTTAAGAAGTACTAAAATTATGAAATGGTTCAAAGCGCCTTATATTTTAACAAAGTCATTTTTACAGGCTGTAGCTATCATCCGCCGTGAATCACCAGATATAATTTTGGGGTTAGGTGGTTTTGCATCAGGTCCTGGTGGAGTTGCAGCGAGAATTATGGGACTACCATTAGTTATTCACGAGCAAAACTCTATTCCAGGTATAACTAACAAATTATTAGCAAAAATTGCAACTCGTGTATTAACTGCTTTTCCGAATACATTGCCTCGCGGTGAGTGGGTAGGTAATCCAGTGCGTAAGGAGATTTGTGATTTGTCTCCATCATCATTCATTGGAGCTGATGAACCTCGTCCCCCGAGAATACTAATTTTGGGTGGCAGCCTGGGTGCGGTAGCTCTTAATAAAAAAATACCTTTGGCTCTTTCCACAATAGAAAAAAAATATAAACCTGAGATTAGACACCAATCGGGCAGAGCCAATTTTGAAGAAACAAAACAGTCATATAAAAATGTGAACTTAAAAGTGAGTGTTGAAAAATTTATATCAAATATGGCAGAAGCATATGATTGGGCCGACATGGTTATATCTAGAGCTGGTGCTTTGACAATTTCAGAACTTTCTGCTGCTGGTGTAGGTGCGCTTCTAATTCCTTATCCTTATGCAGTGGATGATCATCAGTTCTATAATGGTCAGTGGCTTGTTGATCGCGATGCTGCTTATATGATTAGAGAAGAGGATCTAACTAACAGTCGATTAGTATCAATCTTAAATAAGTGGTTAGGTGACCCGAAGATATTAATTTCAATGGCTAAAAATGCAAAAAAATCCTCGAAACTAGACGCAGCTGAACTTATAGCAGATATTTGTATGGAAGCATCATGAGTATAGAAAAGAAAAGCTTTTTACCTAGAATGCGTCAGATGAGCCATATTCATTTTATCGGAATTGGTGGAAATGGTATGAGCGGAATAGCCGAGGTGCTTATCAATCAAGGTTATGTCATTTCAGGATCAGATCTACTAAAGAATGATAATACATCAAGATTAGAAAAACTTGGCGCAAAAATACAACTAGGACATACATCCAAAAATCTCGGCGATGCAGACGTGGTTGTAACTTCTTCAGCAATACCAATTGATAACCCAGAAGCCACAAATGCAAGACAATTGCGAATCCCAGTCATCCCAAGGGCAGAGATGCTATCAGAATTGATGCGTTACCGACATAGTATAGCTGTTGCTGGCACACATGGAAAAACTACAACAACAAGCCTGTTAGCAGCAATTTTAGCTGCAGACGGAAAAGATCCTACATTCATAATAGGGGGATTAGTAAAATCAGTTAATACTAATGCTAAATTGGGTGTTAGCCCTTATTTAGTTGCCGAGGCAGATGAGAGCGACGCTTCATTTTTGCATCTTCAACCTATGGTTGCGATTTTAACAAATATCGATAGCGACCATATGGAATCATATGACTTTGATTTTAGTAAATTAAAACAAACATTTTTAAGATTTCTTCATAACTTACCTTTTTATGGGTTAGCTATTTTATGTATCGATGATCCAGAAATTAAATCTATTTTATCTGATGTATCAAGACCTATTATAACCTATGGTTTTTCAAAAGATGCAGATTACCGTATCAAGAACGTCAATATAAAAAAGGATAAAAGTAGTTTTGATTTACTTAGACCAGGTATCAAGAAATCACTAAATATTGATATGAATATTCCTGGAATTCACAACATTTTAAATGCTACCGCAGCTATAGCCGCAGCCTCCGATGAAGATGTTTCAGATGAGGCTATTAAAGAGGGATTAGCAAAATTCCAAGGTGTTGCCAGACGTTTTGAAGTTTATGGTGAATATCCTACCGGTAAAGGATCAGCAATGCTGATAGATGATTATGGGCACCATCCAAGAGAGCTAGCTGCCACCATCAAGGCCATCAGAGATGGTTGGCCAAAAAGACGTCTAGTGATGATATTTCAACCCCACCGATATACTCGTACAAGAGATTTGTTCGAGGATTTTGTCCAAGTTTTATCTAGTTGCGATGTGCTTTTTTTACTTGAAGTTTATGCTGCAGGAGAGGATGAGATACCTGGTGCAGATAGCAGAACACTTTGCCGAAGTATCAGACAAAGGGGTTTAGTAGACCCTATTTTTATTAAGAATATTCAGGATGTTCAAGAGGTCTTGAGAGATGTCATACAAGCAAATGATATCGTTATTACCCAAGGTGCAGGAAATATAAACAAACTTGTGAGGATACTTGCAGATTCAAACTTATCATAGGATTTTAGATAAAGATGATAGCTAAACAATCAAAAGAAGAAAAGTATGGTCGAGTAGGTGTTTTAACTGGGGGTATTTCGGCTGAAAGGGAAATTTCACTTTTGTCTGGGAAATGTGTGACCGACTCATTAATAAAATCAGGTGTGGATGCAGTCTCTATCGATATAAATAGCGAATTTTTTGAAAAGTTACCGAAATACGAATTAACAAGAGCATTAATTATGGTACACGGATCAGGAGGAGAGGATGGGGTGCTGCAAGGCACATTGGAGACGTATGGTTTACCATATACTGGAAGTGGGGTTTTAGCTTCTGCAGCGGCTATGGATAAGTTGCATAGCAAAATTTTTTGGCAAGGAGTTAACATCCAAACGCCAAAATTTTCAATATTAGAGAAAAAAAGCAATTGGAAAAAAATTTTAGAAAAATTAGGAGGAGAGGTAATAGTAAAACCCTCACGTGAAGGTTCTAGCTTGGGCATAACTAGAGCTAATAGCTCAACATCTTTAGAGAAAGCTTGGGGGGAAGCCTCTATGTTTGATCACAGAGTAATTGCTGAGCAGTGGATTGACGGATCTGAGTATACGGTCGCCATAATAGATGGAGAAGCTTTGCCCCCCATCAAGCTCGAGACGGATAGTGAATATTATGATTACTCTGCTAAATACCTCTCTAATAAGACGATATACAAACTCCCGTGCGGATTAAATCAACAAGAAGAACAAGAACTTATGGAGTTAGCAATTAAATCTTTTGAGAGCCTCGGTTGTAATGGTTGGGGGCGAGTAGACATCATGGCAAATTCAAATGAAGATTTTTTTGTTCTTGAGGTAAACACTGTGCCAGGAATGACAGATCGTAGCTTGATGCCAATGGCAGCAGCAGCAGCAGGATATAACTATGACGAACTAGTACTTAAAATTTTGGACAGCTCACTATGAGCATCCCTTTTGTTCAAAAAATAAGAAAAGTTAGGATTGAAAATACAAATGAACTATATAGAAAATAGAAGCAATAAGTTCCAGACAAAAAAAATCTCCTTGCGAGATCGGTTTCGTTGGTTTTTTAGGGGAATAAAAATGCTACCGATTATTATTATGATTATTACTATGATGTGGAGTGCAAAATATCTTTTCATTAAATTTAATACACCTATTAATAATGTATCCGTAATCGGCGTGTTTAGTAACATTGAAAAAAAAGAAATTGAGAATTTAATTATACCTTTAGTGTCCGATGAAGAAATTCTTACTATAGATTTGGTTGAAATAGCCTCTCTTCTTGAGACACACCCATGGATCGAGAAGTCCTTTATTAGGCGTAAGTGGCCAAGTGGCATAGAGGTAAGGGTAATAGAGGAGGTTCCACTAGCAAGGTGGGGGGATAAAAATTTTCTTAATAGTCGAGGTGAAATATTAGAGATAAATAATAGTAATCTAGGGCATTTGCCCCTCCTAAAAGGAGTTAAGAACTCTGAGCGATTGTTGATGAAGACTTATCGAGAAATAGTTTTATTACTACAACCTGCAAATTTAAAAATTATAGAACTAAGATATGACGATAGAGGTATTTGGAGACTTGCCTTATCAAATGGCCTAGAGATTTTGATTGGTCGCGACCATATAGTTGAAAAAATACGTCGCTTTTTGATTATATGGATGGCGACTTTAAAAAATAATAGCTCCGATGTGGATAGTGTTGATATTAGATATGACAACGGGATAGCTGTGAGATGGAAATAAAAAATTGCATAGAGATCACAAGCAGCCACTTCGTTATCTCTGAAAAATTTGAAATACAAAATAATATTTATACTTATCAAAAAATGAGGTTTATTGATGGCTAATTCAAATGAAGAACAAATGATTGTAGGTTTGGATATTGGAACTTCAAAAGTTGCTGCTATTGTGGGGGTGCTCAGTCCAGAAGGAACTTTGGAGATAATAGGAGCAGGATTGCAGCCATCCTCTGGATTAAAAAAAGGAGTAGTTGTAAATATTGAGGCTACTGTAAATTCAATACAACGTTCTATTGAAGAAGCTGAATTGATGGGGGATTGTGATATACGTTCTGTGTTTGTAGGTATTGCTGGCAGTCATATCCGAAGCCTCAATTCTCACGGGATAGTTGCGATTCGCGATCAAGAGGTACTCCCTTTAGATATAGAGCGAGTTATCGATGCAGCAAGGGCTGTAGCTATTCCTGCTGATCAAGAAATTCTTCATGTCCTGCCCCAAGAGTACATCATCGATAACCAAGAGGGGGTTCATGAGCCATTAGGTATGTCAGGTGTGCGGCTTGAATCTAAAGTACATTTGGTTACTTGTGCTGCAAACGCTGCACAAAATATCAAGAAATGTATTCGCAGATGTAACTTAGAGGTCGACGATATTATTTTAGAACAACTTGCATCAAGTTATGCTGTTTTAACTGATGATGAAAAACAACTTGGAGTTTGCTTGGTAGATATAGGTGGTGGTACGACTGATATAGCAATTTTCTCTGATGGTGCAATTCGTCATACTGGTGTAATACCGATAGCAGGTGACCAAGTTACCAATGACATTGCTCATGCACTTCGAACACCAACCGCTCATGCAGAAGAATTGAAAATAAAATATGCATGCGCATTAGCAAAGCTAACAGCCGCTGAAGAGACTATTAAAGTACCGAGCGTTGGTGATCGACCTCCCCGAGACTTATCCAGACAAGCACTAGCAGAAGTGGTTGAGCCAAGATATGAAGAGCTATTTTCTTTGGTTCAAGCAGAACTACGACGCAGTGGGTTTGAGGATTTAGTAGCAGCTGGAATGGTTTTGACTGGAGGTACTTCAAAAATGGAGGGTGTAATTGAGCTTGCAGAAGAAATTTTTCATATGCCAGTAAGGGTAGGGTGTCCACAAAATACAAAAGGACTCTCAGAGATAGTTAATAACCCAATTTATTCAACTGGTGTAGGCTTAATTTTATATGGAGAGCAGCAGCTTTTAGAGGGAGCAACTCCAGGTAGTGCATCTAAAAATAGTGGAAAGGGTTTAATGGGCACAGTTAGGAGTTGGTTTCAAGATAGCTTATAAACAACTTAGGGTTAAATAAGAGGTAATAGTTATGTTTCATATAGTTGATAATAAAACAGATAGTGCAGAAATCAGGGTAGTGGGTGTAGGAGGTGGGGGAGGTAACGCACTAAAACATATGATCAATAGTGGTGTTACTGGAGTTCAATTTATATGTGCAAATACAGATGCACAAGCTCTCCAAGATGTTGATGCTACAATTTTACAAATAGGAGATGGACTCACCAAAGGCCTAGGAGCTGGAGCTAACCCAGATATTGGAAGACAGGCAGCAATAGAAGATAGGGAACGCATTTCTGAAGCATTAGTTGGTGCTGACATGGTTTTTATTACTGCAGGTATGGGTGGAGGAACTGGAACTGGAGCCGCGCCAATCGTTGCAGATATAGCAAAAGATTTAGGAATATTAACTGTAGCTGTAGTTACCCGTCCTTTTGTTTGGGAGGGAAAAAAGAGAATGACTGTTGCTGAAGAAGGTTTAAAGGAACTCAAGGATAAGGTGGATTCACTTATAACAGTACCAAACGAAAAACTTCTCGAAGTTTTAGGGAGATCTGCAAACTTACTTACTGCATTTGGTGCAGCAAACGACGTTCTTCTCGGAGCAGTGAAGGGAATCGCTGATTTAATGATTAGACCCGGCCTCATTAATATGGACTTTGCAGATGTTAAAGCTGTTATGTCGGAGATGGGTCAGGCCATGATGGGAACAGGTGAGGCATCGGGACTTGATAGGGCAGTTGAGGCAGCTGAGAAGGCTATTCAAAGTCCATTACTAGAAGATATAAATTTACAGGGCGCAAAGGGTATCTTGGTCAATATAACAGCTGGTGAAGATGTAACATTAGGAGAATTCAATGATATTTTGGAGAAAGCTAACGACTTAAGTTCTGAAAATGCCACCGTAGTTGTTGGGACTGTGATCGATCCTTCCTTGGAGAACACTTTAAGAGTTACAGTTGTTGCTACAGGCTTGAGTGTTGAAGAAAAACCATTATTTATTCCAGTAGAGATAGACTCGGAAAAATCTGAAGAAGAAATAAATAAAGGTAAAATTTCTACAGCAGGAGAAATAAATTGGGAGGATATTGAAAGACCCACTATACTTCGTAATGGTAGTAAATTTTCTGAGACAGATGATGATGCTAACAATATCGAGAATAACTCAGATAATTACCTAAATATCCCAGCATTTTTGCGCTCTCAGGCTGATTAATGTAGTGTATTATCTAAGATCAAAAAAAATTAAAGGTTTGTTTGTGCACTCTGTAATAAGAGCGTCTTATAATAATTAACGGGGTTTATGTTTGGGTTGAACGTAAATTGGTCTGTTACTGTGAAGTATCCTGGAAAACTAAAAGATGATGAGACAGCGAACACTTAATAATATGATACAGGCCACTGGAATAGGCCTTCATACCGGAGAAAAAGTTTTCCTTACACTCCACCCAGCGCCAGAAGATACAGGTATTATTTTTCGTCGTTCTGATTTAGAGCCAGTAGTAGAGATTAATGCTAAAGCAGAAAATGTTGGAGATACTATGTTATCTACAACTTTAACTAAGGGCGAAGTTCGTGTGTCAACAGTTGAGCACTTACTATGAGCAATGGCTGGTCTTGGTATAGAT
>NYXF01000008.1 GCA_002685455.1 Porticoccus sp.
TAAAAATCCAATTGCAGCAAATCAATTATTGAATTTTACGACTGGATTAGCTACATTAATATTAGCAATCAATCAAATTAATTGAAAGTGAGTATCCAAGAAAACAATCTTGAAGAAGAAAGAATTTCTTTAAATTTTTTAATAAAAGGATTTAGAGAATGGATTACTTTTTTGTTCTCAAAATCAAATCAAATTATTTTTGGAACGGTTTCTATTCTATTTTTTACAATCTCTTCGAATTATTTGATTAGCCCTGTTCATTATGCTAGAACAACTTTTGTTTTAGATAATGAAAATTCTGCTGGATCAATGGGAGATTTAAGTTCATTGGCTTCTTTAGCGGGTATTAATGCATCAAGTTTTATTGATGCATCAAGTCTATTTCAAATTGATAATATTCAAGAGCTTTATAAATCTAACTCAATGATAAAAAAAACTCTTTTGTCTGAAGTTGATTTCGAAAACAAGAGTTTTTTAATCATTGAAAAATTTATAAAAGCAGAAAGACTTGAGAAAAAGTGGAAAAATTTAGGAGTAGAAATTAATGATTTTAGATCTAAACAACCCACTAGTAGAATTAAGGATAGTTTGGTTAAAGAATTAATTAAAATAATTAAAAAAGATTTTTTAATAGTCAATAAGCCTAGTAGAAAAACAACTATTTTGGAGATAGGTTTCGATCACAAAGACGAAATTCTTGCAAAAAAATTTAATGAAAATTTGGTAGACATAGTAAATAAATTTTATAACAAAACTAAGACTCTCAAAACTGGTTTAAACTTAGAAATATTACAAAGACAAGCAGATAGTGTAAAAATAGTTTTAGACACTTCAATAATGATGTTAGCAGAAACAGACCAAAGTATTCCAAATCCAAACCCTTTAACTAAAGTTAGTCAAGTTCCATATCAAAAGGCTATGATAGATGTTCAAACTAATGGAGCAATATTTCAAGAGTTATTAAAACAACTAGAATTAGCAAAAGTTGCTCATAGGAACAAAACGCCGCTTATTCAAATAATTGATAAACCAGAGTTACCACTTGAAAATTCAAGATGGAAATTATTAAAAGCTTTATTATATGGCTTAATACTTGGTTTGTCCATAACAGTATTATTTATTTCATCTAAAAGAGTTTTGAACTCATTATAAATTTTTAGCTTATATTCATTTATCCTGAGGAAATAAAAAATGAATAAAAAGCTAACATCTATTTTCATTAAAAACTTCACAAATTTATCCTTGAATCAGGGTCTAAACATTATAGTTACTTTATTAGTAACTCCTGTTCTTTTTCAAAGATTAGGTGAGAGTCAGTATGGATTTGTAAATCTTTCTTTTTCGATAGTGATTCTTTTATCAATTATAGTCAGTTACGGCTATAATTTAAATGGTCCTCAAAAAATAGCCATCTATAAAAATGATTTAGAAAAATTTAAATTTTTAAGTCAAGTCATTACTCTAAGATTGTTTATTGCAACAATACTTTTTTCGTTAATCGTTTTATCTTTTTACTTATTAGGGATCTTTAAAAATTATTGGGTAATTCTTTTTCCATCTTTATTAATACTATTTAGCGAAGCATTATTCCCTCTTTTTTATTTACAAGGTAAAGATAAATTAAACATTTTAATGATTTTAAATGCATGTTCAAAAATCACCTATTTGATACTTGTTTTTATATCTATCAGGGATGAGAATGATGCATATTTAGCCAATCTACTATTTGGATTTTCTTCGTTAATTATATATTTGTTTTTTTGGATTACGCTTCTATGTAAACAAAAATTTTATTGGTTTAAATTTAATTTTCAAGATATTATAAAATCTTTAAATCAAAATTTAAACTTATTTCTTTCTTCCATTGGATCTCAAATTATTGTAAACGGTGGGATAATTATTTTATCAAATTTTATAACTAGTTCGGAGCTTGGTCAGTTTTCTTTAGCTCAAAGAGTTGGACTTTTAATAAGAATGATTCCTACTTTTCTAGTTCAATCAGTACTTCAAAGTGCGTCAAGATTAAATATTAATAATAAAAAAAACCTTTTAAATTATTTAAATAAAGTTTATAGCTTAGGCTTAATTACAACTCTTTTTTTTGGAATTATATTGATTTTTATATCAAAATGGGTAATATATATTTTAGCAGGAGAATTTATTTCCTACAGTGAAAATATTTTAATTTTGCTTGGATTTATACCTTTTTTTAGTATGTTAAATTTTAGAAATTTAGTTTTAATTCTTGTGAACGAAAAAAGTAAATTATTGAATAAAGCTATATGGATTTCGGCTTTTTTCATGATTATTTTTTCAACTATCGGTGGTTTCTTTTATGGAGGATATGGCTTAGCTTATTCTCTAATTCTAACTGAACTAGTATGTTTTTTTATTCATAGTTATTTATTAAAAAAGGAAAAATTATGATTAACCCAAGTGTTGCTATAATTATAGTTAATTGGAATAGTTACAAATTTACATTTGACTGCATTACATCTTTAAAAAAATGTAATTATTCTAACTTTAAAATAATTTTAGTCGACAATGGCTCCATAGATTTTTCAATCGAACAATTAAGAAAAGATTTTAAAAATTTAGATATTATTAAAAACGAATCTAATCTTGGATTTACTGGCGGAAATAATATTGGAATTTCAAAAGCATTAAAAGAAAATTTTGATTACGTGATGCTTCTGAATAATGACACAAAAGTTAATACTGATTNTTTAAGTTTACTTTTAGAAAGGTTAGAAAATGAAAATAATCTTGGCGCAATACAGCCTCTAATTCTTCAAATGGATGATAAAAATAAGGTTTGGAATGCTGGGGGTGAATTTATTAGACTATTTGGTTTGCCAAAAGTTATTGATAAAGGAAAAAATATCAACTCAATTAATTCTAATAAACAATATTCAGATTGGATTTCGGGATGTTGTATAATGTTAAAATCAAAAGTAATTAATGAGGTGGGTTTATTAGATAATTCTTTTTTTGCTTATTTTGAAGATGC
Source organism: Porticoccus sp. (assembly GCA_002685455.1). Next base: position 3,011 of record NYXF01000008.1, read on the forward strand.
GGATTGGTCCTTAAGAATTAAAAATGAAGGCTATTTGTTGGGCATAGATAATAGAAGTATAATTTACCATTATGAGTCTGGATCAAGTAAAACTTCATCTAAATTAAAAGAGGGGTTTCTCAATCCGATAGTTCATTACTATAATTTCAGAAATCATATAAAATTAATTAAAAAACACATTAATTATTTTAATTTTACTGGAGCTATATTTTTTCAACTTATTAAAATAGTCTCTTATTCATTTTATTTTATAGTTAGATTAAGATTTCATAAATTAAATAAAATGTGGCATGGAGTTATTGATGGGATTAAATCATAATGTGTATTTTTAATACAAATAAAAAATTTTGATTTTAATTACAATTTTATTATTCATCTATTTTTATTTTTTCACTCAAGTTTTTAAAAATTCTTTAAATGGAGATGTCTACTCTATTTTATTATATATAATTATTTTTCTTCCTATTTATTCAAATTTTCAATTAACTATTTATAAATTTTCAGAAAATGAAATTTTAGTCAATCTTATTAAATTTTCTAAAGATTTTCTTTTTTATTCAATTTTTTTTATAACTCTTTTTGGTTCTTCTATTTCATTTTTAAAGAAAAAATGGAATTTATCCATATTGGATAAACTTATGTTTTTTTTAATGTTATTGATACTTCTTTTTTTGATTTTACCAATAGGGGAAGCTGATTTAATTTCAAGAATATTATATTCCAAAAATCTATTTTTAATAGGTATAGTCTATTTTTTAGGAAGACAAAGAAAAATTTCATTACAAAGACTTCCAATTATATTTAATGTTTTAATTGGATTATTTGTCTTTTATTGCATTGTATCAATATTTGAATCTTTATTTGGAATTCATTTACATACTTTTTTAGAATATGCCAATTTTAATTTATATTTTAATGATATTCCAGCCTCTGGAAATTATCAATTGAGTTGGACTTTTGAAAGGCAAGGAGTTTTACCCAGATATGGGTCTCTTTTTGCAGATCCATTAGAGTTTTCTGCTTCCTTACTTTTAGCCTTATCAATAGCTTTATTTTATTTTATTCACAGTAAAATCAGAAATAATCAACTTATTTTTTTAACATTAATATTATTTTATATGCTTGGTTTTTATTTATCATTCTCCAGATCTGGAATATTAGGATTTATTTTAATAATACTTTTCACATTAATTATAACCAAAAATTACAATGTTTTAGTAAGATTGATTTTATCATTTTCAGTTTTAATTTTGAGTTATTATTATTTTTCTGATTTGGAAACTAAGTACTTTATAATAGATACCTTAAGCTTTCAAAACACATCTAGTTTAGGGCATTTATTTGAGTGGATCGAGGGGATTGAATCTATGATTAATAATCCACTGGGGATTGGGCTAGCAACTAGCGGAAATGCTTCTTCTGTCGATCAAGCTATTGGAATAGGAGGAGAAAATCAGTTTTTAATTTTCGGAGTTCAATTAGGGCTGTTGGGGATTATTTTATACTCCTCTATTTTGATTAAATCTATATATAATTGCGCCAAGCTTTATATGAATGAAAACATATATAATTTGAGAATGATTTCATTTGTAGCTTGCTGTACTAAAATAGGATTAATTATTCCTTTAATGACTGCAAACGCTGAGATATATTCTTTTATTAGTTTAATAACTTGGTTTTTTGTGGGATATTGCGAATCATATTACCAAAATTTAGTAATAAAATGAAGTTAAAAAAGTGTAATATATGTGGAAATAAAAAAGCCAATAATCATTTCAAAGTCAAAGAAATGATGTTTGGCTTATTAGATGAATTCGATTATTTTCAATGTTTTAAATGTAGATGTCTACAAATTGCTGAAATCCCAAAAAATTTGTCTGATTATTATCCCAAGAATTATTACAGTTATGAAATAGTAAATGAAAAATTTTTAAACAATCAACCAAGAAAGTTTTTTAGAGATTTAAAAAATAATTACTCGATTTTTAAAAAAGGTTTATTTGGTAAGCTATTGAATTGTATTTATCCAAACTCAGCATACGGCTTTCTCTCTAATATAACTTTAAGTAAAGAATCTTCAATCTTAGATATTGGATGTGGAAATGGAATATTTTTATATGGTTTAAAATGTTTAGGGTTTAATAATTTAAAAGGAATTGATCCTTTCATAAAAGAGGAAATAAAATATAAAAATAATTTACAAATATTTAAAAAATCAATCTTTCAGATTAAAGAAAAATTTGATTTAATAATTTTAAACCATAGTTTCGAACATATGGCCAGCCCATGTGATGTGATAAGTAAAATTTCAAAACTTTTAAATAATAATGGGGTTTGTGTAATAAGAACTCCAACTATTGATTCATATTCNTGGGAAATTTATAAAGAAAATTGGGTTCAGTTAGATGCACCTAGACACTTGTTTATCCATTCATTTAGTAGTTTGAAAATAATGACTGATATTAATGGCTTGAAAATTTCGAATTTTAACACTGATTCGGATAGTTTTCAGTTTTGGGGAAGCGAACAATACTTAAAAAAAATATCTCTTTATTCTTCAGTTTCATTTCTTGTAAATCCCTCAAAATCAATTTTTAATAAAAGCCAAATTAAAAGTTTTGAAAAAAAAGCAAAAAATTTAAATAAAAATTTAAGAGGAGACCAAGCTGTATATTACATAAATAAAAAAAGTTATAATGGTTAAGTTAATGGTTTTTATTGATGTATATTATTTAAAATCTGCTCTGTCTGGGATTAGAACATACATAACGGAACTAACAATAGCTGTTGAAAAATATGGTTCTAAAAATATTGAATATATATATTCTCATGATATAAACGAACTCTCAAATCAACAGTTTTTTCTTAATTCTAAATATAAATTGATTAGATGGCTTATTAATCCCGCATAACTGTAAATTTCAATCTGCAAAATTAATATATGATTACAGCTAGGATTTTAAAAAGCAAAAACTTTTTATATTAAATTAAAAAATAGTGTATAACACAGTCTTGTGTAAACCACCCATTTGACTGTCTTTCAAAATCAGTTCTTCTTTAATTTTATATTTAATATTGAAGGGGTCTTTTTCAATATTAATTCCACTATTAAATTCAAGACGAATTAGTGGATTAATTGATTTATCAATATTAGCTTTAAACTTCCCATTGGGAATGTGCTCGGTGATTATCAAAAATTTGTATTTATCTAATTTTTTTAAAATCTTCTTAATTGATTTATTGTCCAAGTGCTGTAAAACTTGACGAATTATTACACAATCAGCATTTGGCAAATCATCATTAATTATATCCAGACATAAGAAATCTAATTTTTGATTATAAAATCTTATTTTATTAGCTTTAATTACAGATTCTACTATATCAATCCCTAAGTATGAACTAGATAGTTTGTAAAATTCTTTTCCAATATTAAAGTCTCCACATCCTAAATCTAAAACATTAAGTTTCTTTTTCTTTAAAAATTTTGAAACAAATTTGATGTATGGTTCAGTCAATAATTTTTCGTGAGAACCTGGTCCAGAATTAATTTTTATTGAATTTCTATTCCATTCTTTATTATCATAAATTTTTTCAAAAGCTTCTTTAGTGGAAAGATTTCTATATTCTAATCTCAGAAGATGTTCTTTGATATTTTTTTTTAATTTTTTAAGATATTTTATAATCATTCTTCGTATGATAAAATTATATTTTAAATTTAGTGATTATTAAATAATGAAAACAAAAATTAAG
>NYXF01000014.1 GCA_002685455.1 Porticoccus sp.
TAAATCATTAAAAATATTTGTTGACAGTCTAAATAATTCTGAAAATTTTTTTTTTAGAGTAATAGATATAAAATCTAAGCAACATATTGGAAATGTTAGAATTGGGCCCTTAAATTTTAAAACTCAATGCTCAGGTTATGGTATTCTTATTGGAAATAAAAAATTTCATAAAAAGGGTTATGGTAAAGAGATAACCAATTTTTCTTTAGATTTTTTATTCAAATTTTTAAGATTCAAAAGAATTGAATTTGATTGCTATACAAATAATTTTGCAGCTATAAATTTATATCAAAGTTTAGGATTTAAAGAAAAATCTAAAAATAATAAAATGACTACATTTTATAAAACAAATGAATAAAAAAAAAATCTTAAATATATATATTGATTACAAAGTTGATAACACATCTAATTATCTTGGAAATTCTTTTCCTCCATTAATTTATAATTATTTTAAAAATAATGATAATTATAATATCTATAGTTTAAATGACTTGAATTTACCTAAAATTGATTATTGTATTGTTATGAACGGAGGATCTCATTGGAATTATAAAAACTTTAAATTATCAAATTTTAGTATTTATCAATTTCTAATTTGGACTTTTCCAAAATTTTATAAAATCTTTATTTTCTTTTCATATTTTTTAAAAATTCCTTCAAAATTATTCTTTAAACGTCATATGTATAATAACCAATCATATGAAAAACATATTAAAAGCTTAATAAAGAATAATCCAACGATGAAAATTATACATAGATTAGATGGTATTTATCAAATTATTTGTAAAGTTTATGGGTATGATCAAACAGTTAAGAATTTAAACGATATTTCTGATCTTACTATCTATCAATCAAATTATTCAAAAGAGTCTTGGGAAAAAGGTCATGAAAGTATTTTTGGAAGAACCGTCCAACTCAAACCAAAAAAATCTATCATTCTTAACAACGGTGTTGATATGAATTTGTTTAATCCCAAGGGGGATAAATTTGATTTAAAAGGTAGGTGGAAAATACTTAATATTTCTGCAAGCCCATCTCCAAAAAAAGGATTATTTAGAATATTAGAATTAGCTAATAGCCTTGAAAAAAATGACCTTTTCCAATTTTATTTAATTGGAAATCAAGATAAAGATCCAATTTTTGGAAAGTATATTAAAGACTACAAGAACATCAATTTTATCGGATCAATTAAAGATAGAAAAGTATTATCCAAATACTATAGAAGTTGTGATATTTTTATTTTTCCTTCTGAAGATGATTGCTCACCAAACGTAATTTTAGAAGCAATGGCATCAGGTTTACCTGTTTTAACAGTTAATTCAGGTGGAATAAATGAGATTATTGATAAAGGTGAAATTAAATCTGGATTATTTATTGATGATAAAAACCCTGTTATGAATTTACAAAACATTATTAAATTTTATGATCAATTTAGATTAAATTCACTTAAAATAATTAAGAAATTTCACAATAATGATAATACTGGTCTAGAATATGAAAAAGCAATTCAAGACTTAGAGTTAAAAAATTAATGAATTTCTTTTTTTTAATTAGGGGTAAAGAAAAATTAGGCTCTAATAGAATATATATTAATAATTATAGTAAATGGATAGCTGAATTAGGGTATGAAGTAAATACTTCTAAGCAAATTAAACCCGGTTTTGATGTATATATTTTAAGTAAGTATTCAACCCTAGAGGATGTTTTATCAATTAAAAAGTTACCTGGTAAAAAATTGATAGGATTGATTCATCCTACTGACCTTAATAAAAAAAGTACCACCATGATTCAGAAAAGTGATTTTCTTATAGTGGGTTCAATTGAAGAAAAAGATTATTTTTTGAATTTTCATAAAAATGTTTTTCGTTTACCTCAATTGGAAGACATAAACACTACTCAAAAAAATCATCAAAATAAGGAGTCAATTATGATTGGGTATCATGGTAATCTTGAGCACCTTGAAGAGATGCATGGTTCTTGTACTAAAGCCATAGAAAAACTAGGCATTGAAAGAAAAATAAAACTATTAGCCATCTACGATCTTAGTTTAGGAAAATGGAAAAAAGGAAGACCAAATAACATAGAAATAATTGATAAAGATTGGACTAATCTTGAGGACTTAGTCAAAAATTTAAAACAAGTGGATATTGGTATAGTGCCTGGAACAAATAATTTTTTTCTTGATAAAAAAAACTCAAAGAAAAGTTTTTTTTCATTATTATTTAGATTGATTTCAGGTGGAAAAAATAAAAGATTAAATGATTATATAATAAGATTTAAGGCGACATCTAATGCTGGACGTGCTTTTGTCTTTCATCAATTAGGTATCCCAGTAGTTGCAGATTTCTGGCCAAGCCATTTTGAAATTTTAGGTAATTCTAATTGTGGAATGTTAGCTCATAGTGAAAATGGATGGTATAATAGTCTCAACGAGCTTATAAACTCATATGAACTTAGACAAGAAATATCAAAAAATGCATTTAAGTATTTCAAGATTAACTATAGTAATAAAATTTGGACAGAAAACTTTATTAATCAGATAAAGAAATTATGAAATTAGCTATAGATTATTATCCTTTTCTTAATTTTTATCATTCTGGTCCTAAAGTTTTTTTAAATAGACTCACTAATTCAATAAAAAAAAATAAATTATGTGAAGTACGCTCGCCTTTTCTTCCTTTCTTTGACATAGCATTATATTCAGTTTATAANAAAAATTTATTTAATAAGAAATACGTTCTTCGAGTTGATGGAATATATTTTGATAGTAAAAATACTTTTGGAAATACAAACATTTTAAATAAAAAAATATTTGAATCTATAGATGACTCTTCTGGTTTAATTTTTATTAGTGAATTTTCAAAAACTATGGTTGAGGCATTTCATAATAAGATAAATAAACCCTATACTGTCATTCATAATAAAGTTCCTCTTAATCTATTTAATTCACATGGGCATAATTATAGAAATAAACTTGGAATTAAAGATAACGATAGGGTATTAATTACCTCTGCTCATTGGAGAAGACATAAGAGGTTAGATGAAACTATAGAATTAATTAATTTATTAAATAAAAATGATGATCGTTATAAATTAATTGTTTTAGGTGGAAAAAATAATAAATCAAATATTAGTCCAAATATTTTTTTTATAGGAGAGGTGTCACCTAATCAACTTTCACCATGGTATCGAACAGCTGATATATATGTTCATCTAGCATGGATAGAACCTTGCGGTAATACTCAAATTGAAGCAATGGCTTCAGGGTTACCGGTAATTTGTTGTAATAATGGGGGTATTGGCGAAACAGTTAAAAATGCAAACGGGGGAATTGTGTGTGAATGTGACCCAATTTTTTCTCCAGAATTGATCAACTATTATAATCCTCCAAAGCCAAATTTTAATCTACTTATTGAAGCAATAAATGAAATATACAAAAACTATAATAAATATAAAAAATTAATTAATTATGATTATTTAAATATAGACCTTGCTGCTGATCAATATCAATTATTCATAAAAAAAATATACAATGAAAAAATTATTTAAAAAAATTATTACTAAGAACTTATATTTAGATCATTTATATCAGCTATCAAGTACTTACTTCTATTACTATAAAATTAAGAATTCCCCATTTGTTAAAAATATTTATGAAAAAAAGATATACTATGAATTATTTAATAAAGTTAAGAATTTAAATTACAAAGAAGTAGAATTATTTGAAAATAAATGTTCATTCAAAATAGATAAATATTGGCTTGATGATCTTGCTCTAATTACTCAAGTTACAATTAAAAAATCAAATTTATGTTATGCTCATGGTAGAGTAATTTATTCTTGTTTATCAAATTTTCTTTCTAGTATAAATGAAAACGTAAATATAGTTGAAACAGGAACATCAAAAGGATTCTCATCTTTATGTATGGCAAAAGCTTTAAGTGACTTAAATAAAAAAGGAAAAATAAATACTATTGACATACTTCCTAAAAATAAAAAGATTTATTGGAATAGCATTTCTGATGCTAAAGGTAAGCTTACCAGATCAGAATTATTGGGTAAATGGAAAGATCTTACTGAAAAATATATTAATTATCATGAGGGTTTTTCAAAAAATATATTAAAAAATTATTTAGATTTAAATAGAATCCATTTTGCTTTTCTAGATGGTTCACATACATATTTAGATGTGGGTTTTGAATTTACATTCATATCTAAAAGGCAAATAAAAAATGACATAATCATAGTTGATGATTATAATGAACAATATCCTGGGTTAATTAAAGCAGTAGATAAATTATCTCAAGTATTTAATTATTCCATAGAATTAATTAATTCAGAAAGAAATAGAACATATGCCATATGCAAAAAAAAATAATAAATGAGATCTAACAAAGATAAAGAATACATCCTTATTACCGGCTGTGCTGGTTTCATAGGTTTTCACTTTACGAAATTTTTATTAAAAAAAAATTTTAAAATTATTGGAGTTGATATGCTTAATCATTATTATGATGTTAATTTAAAAATTAAGAGGTTATCACTTCTAAAAAATAAAAATTTTAAATTTTACAAATTAGATATTCAAAATAAGAAAAAACTTAATTTGATATTCGATTCATATAAAATATATAAAGTTGTAAATCTAGCAGCCCAAGCAGGTGTTAGAGATGCCATAGAAAGACCAAAAAAATATCTTAATTATAATATTTTAGGTTTTTTAAATATAATTGAGCTTTGTAAAGATTATAAAATAAAACATTTAGTATATGCATCAACTAGCTCTATTTATGGTTTAAATACAGAAATACCTTTTAAGGAGTCACATAATACTGATAAGCAAAATCAATTTTATGCTGTTACAAAAAAGACCAATGAACTAATGGCTCACGTTTGGAGTCAAATTTATAATTTACCTACGACTGGTTTAAGATTTTTTACTGTATATGGTCCATGGGGTAGGCCTGATATGGCCTTATATAAGTTTACTAAAAATATTTTTGAAGGAAAAAAATTACCTCTACATAATAATGGAAAACACATTAGAGATTTTACATATATAGATGATGTGGTAAAAGGAATTTACTTGGCTATGAATAAAGTTCCAAAAGGAAAAAAAATATCAAGAATTTATAATTTAGGAAATAATAAAGAAGTTAATCTGAAATATTTTGTGTCCTTAATTGAGAAATTTTCAAGAAAAACTGCTAATATCGAAAATTTACCAATGCAAAAGGGAGATATTTATAGGACTAAAGCAGACATTAGTTTGGCAAAAAAAGACTTAGGATACAGACCCTCCACAAAAATAGAAAGAGGAGTAAAAAATTTTGTAGATTGGTACAAGACATATTATTGTTAAAATCAATATATGTTATTTTAAAATATAAAATTATCCTCATATGAAAAATATATTTTTATATTTATTTTGTCTCACACCAGTATTATTACTTACAGGACCATTTTTACCAGGAGTCTCAGTCTCAATTATTGGTTTATATGGAATTTATTGCTTAAAAAAAATAAAAATAATCAAAGAAAATAAAATTTTAATAAATTTTTTGATAATTTTTTTCTTCTTTTATATTTATCTGCTTTTGATTTCCTACAATAGTATTAAACCAGAAGATTCATTTAGATCATCTATATTTTATTTTAGATTTACCTTTTTTTCTCTAGGCTCTTATTTCCTAATATATAATTTGAAAGAAAAAGCATATCCTTTGATAGGTTATTCAATTCTTTGCTCTTTCCTCATAGTATTTGTATCTTTGTTAATAGAAATTATATTTAATTTTTATTCTGAAAACCCAATTATAGATGGACAAATTACTGGAATTTTTTTCAGTGAAAAAATTGCTGGGTCTTATATATCCAAATTATATCCATTGGGAATTGGAATAATTTATTTTTGTGATTTAAAATTATTTAAACTTTCTAAAAAAGATATAACACAAATTTTTTTTTTAGTTTCTCTTTTTTCTGTTTTAGTAAGCGGGGAAAGAACTTCTATAGTTATTTTTTTAATCTCAAATATTATTTTAATTATTGGCTTAGGTGCTTATAGACAAACAATTTTCAATAAAAAAAATATTTTATTTACTTTTATTCTATTTATTTTTTTAATACTAATTGTCAATTCTGTTTTTGAAAGAGTTATTTATAAAACTTATTCACAAATTTCTGAAGACAATCAAATTAATATTTTTTCAAAACATCATGAGTCTCATTTAAAAACTGCCTATAAAATGTTTAATAATAATAAAATTTTTGGAATTGGACCAAGGATGTTCAGATTTCTTTGTGATGATGAGAAATATGAGGATATTTATGACATTCAAATACAATATAACAATAATGGCACACCCAAATACAAGAATGGTGAAATCCATGTTAAAGAATATAATGGTTGTTCTACTCACCCCCATAATTTATTTTTCCAACTTTTATCTGAAACTGGATTAATTGGTATTATTTTTTATTTGATTTTTTTATTTTCAATTTTTTTTCAACTTTATAAATCTTTAGCAAGAAAAAATGAATTAATTTATGATAAAAATAAAATCATCTCATTTACTATATTGACTTGTTTATTTTCATCTTTTTTTCCTTTTTTACCTTCAAATAATTTTTTTGGAAGTTATGTAAATATATTTTATTATTTTATTATAACTTTTTATTTTATGAATAAAAATGAAACTAGTTAGTACTGTTTTATGTTGTCATAAAGTTAATAGACAATTATTTACTGCTATTAATAGTATTTTAAATCAAACTTATACCAATCATGAATTAATCATAATTTTTGACAATCCTAATAAAAAAGATTTTTTAAAAATTAAATCTCATTACAAAAAGATAAATAAAAAAATAATTCATCTCTATCAAAATACTAAAAATGAAGGATTAACTTTTTCACTTAACAGGGGAATCAAATTATCAAAAGGTTATTACATCATGAGACAAGATTCAGATGATTTTTCCGAAAAAAATAGAATGCAAATACTAGTTAATTACTTAGAAAATAATTTAAATAAAAACCTAGTTTTTAGTAATATTTCAATCATTGATGATAAAAATCGTAGTATAAGATATAAAAAAAATTATTTAATTATAAATTCTTTTTTTTCATCTTATAATTTTAGAAATTCAATCAGCCATCCAACAATTATGTTTAAAAAAAATATTTTCAATAAAATTAGATATTATGATGAGCGTTTCAAAGTATCTCAAGATTATGATTTAATTCATAGGTTTATTAAATATAATAGAAATAGTATTGGTAAAGTTGGTTTGAATTTATATAACTTAAGATATTCAAAACAATCAATATCCTTTGTTAGATCAGAAGAGCAATTAGTTAATTCTGTAATTATATTGTTTAAATATAATTTTGAATGTTATTCAAAATTTTTTGATAACGTCTATTCAACTGAAGATATGTTGAAGATTATTGAACAAAACATGAAAACTGGTAAAGAATTTTCTATATATTATTCTTATCTTATCCACAAAAAAATCCCATTTATCATATTGATCAACCCTTTCTTTATATACAATTTATTTTTAAGATATCTGTTTCACCCAAACTTATTGATTAAAAGAATTTTTAGATTAATTTAAATTTCTAATTTCATAAATAAATTTATTCATGTGTGGATTAACTGTATTTTTTAACATACCTAACCTAGATAATAAAACCACTGAATTATTTAAATTTATTGAAAATAGGGGTCCTGATAGCAGTCTCTTTAAAGAAATAGATAATTTATCATTCTTATTTTCAAGACTTGCTATTCAAGATTTATCTGAAATGGGCGACCAGCCTATTTTTTCTTCATCAAAAAAATTTGTGATGATGTTTAATGGAGAAATATATAATCACAAACATATTAGATCATTAATTGAAAATGAATTTAATCATAGATCTTGGAAGGGAACATCAGACTCTGAAACTTTAATAGAGTCATTTAGTTATTTCGGAGTAGATAAAACATTAGAATTAGTAAAGGGTATGTTTGCAATATTCTTATACGATCTAATTCTTAAAAAAATTTATTTGATAAATGACATTTTTGGCGAGAAGCCCCTTTATTATCAAATCAATAAAGATTCTTTTTTGATTTCTAGCTCTTTAAATTCATTTAACTTTAAAGATAATAATTCCAAAGATATCAACTTGAATTCTATAAAAGAACTTGTATCAAATAATTATATCTCACACCCTAATACAATTTGGCAAAATGTCAGAAAGATAAATCCTGCATCCATAATTTCATTTCAAATATCCAAAAATAAAACTATTAAAAATATAACTGATTGCAATTATTATAATAAATTCAAAAAATTTGAAAAATTATATCAGCCACCTGATAAATTATCTGCAAAATTAGAAAATTATTTACATGAATCTGTAGAGAGACAGCTAATTTCAGATGTTCCACTTGGATCTTTCTTATCAGGAGGTATTGACAGTACTTTAGTGACAGCAATAGCTTCAAAAATTAGTTCGAATAATTTAAAAACATTTACTATCGGCTTTAAAAACTCAAAATTTAATGAGGCTATTTATGCATCTAAAATTGCTGATTATCTTAAAACTGATCATAATCAAAAATATTTAGATAAGAATAATTTTATTGAAATATTTAATGATATATTTGAGGCATTTGATGAGCCATTTTCTGACTCTTCTCAAATTCCTACAATTCTTCTCAGTAAATTTTGTTCTACTAGAGTCAAAGTGGCTTTAACTGGAGATGGGGGTGATGAACTTTTTGGAGGTTATAATAGGTATGTTTTTAATCCAAAGATATGGAAAAAATTAAGTTTAATACCTATGTTTGCAAGAAAATCTATAGCAAGTATATTTAGTAATTATCATCCTCAATTCATAATAAATATAATTAAAAATTTATTATACTTATCAAATTCTAGATTCAAGTCAGTACANTACTTTGATCAAAAAATTGTTCAATTATTTAGAGCTATAAGTTCTAAAAATTTATTTGAATTCTCAAAAAAATTATCTAGTCATATTGATGATACCACAAGAGATAAATTATTATTTACTGAAATATTTGAAAATAATACAGTTTTATCAAACATAAAATTTGAAAATAATTATAGAGGTATGATGCAAAGCGATATCAATGATTATTTACCTGGTGACCTTTTGGTCAAGGTAGATAGATCATCAATGTATTATGGTTTAGAAACAAGAACACCTTTTCTTGATAAAAAAGTTTATGAATTTTCTAAAACAATACCTAATCAATACATAATAGAGAAAGACAATTCTAAGATTATTCTTAAAAATATTTTAAAAAAAATAGTACCTAATGATCTTATAGATAGACCTAAACAGGGTTTNNTAATACCTATTAATGAAATTTTAAGAAATNATGATNTTGAAAAAAAAATTGATTTATTATTCAATAAAGAAAAAATAATAAGTCAAAATATATTAAATTATGATTTTATTATAAAATTATGGACAAAATATAAAAAGGGATATCATTTTGATCAATACCTACTTTGGGATTTAATTGTTTTACAAAAATGGCTAGATACTAATCTTAATAAGAAATTACTCTGATACATGGAAATTTATAAAAAGCTTTTAAACATTATTGATAAATCATTTCATGTAAAAATATATTTTCTAATCATACTAATTTCAATCTCTATGGTTCTAGAGATGATTAGCATTGGTATGCTAATACCTTTTTTTGAAATTATTTTAACAAATGAAGAAAATTTATTAATTAAATTGTTCAATTATATGAACTTTAAGAAAGAAAATATGTTTCAAATTTCTTTAATTCTTCTTGCTTTTATTTTCTTAATTAAAACCATTGTTATTTCATTTATTATTTATTTTAAACACAAATTCATATTAAATTTTAACATAAATCTAGCTTCTAGAATTACAGAAAAAATAACTAGTTTTAATCAATTATCTATAAAAGATAATACCTCTGATTATCATAGACTTATTTTGATAGATGTAAGTATGGTATCAAATAGCATCTATCAAATAATTAATATAGTTAGTGAATCAACAATAATAATTGGTTCAATTATAATCCTTTTATACTATGAACCTTTTTTACTCTCACTATTTATTTTTTTTTCAATTTTAGTTTATTTTTTATACAAACTATTTTTAAAAAATAGAATTATAGAATGGGGGGATTTAAGAAAAATTAATGATACGAATAGAAGAAAATCTTTAAATGATTTATTACATACAAATACATTTGCAAAACTTCTTGGATTAAAAAACATATCTTTTGCAAAATTTTCTAATTCAAATAATTCAACACTAAATTATTATCAGTTAAGAGAAATGTGGAATGAACTTCCAAGAGGTTTTTTGGAATTAATAGCAATTATTTTTATAATAATCATATTTTCCTATTTGATTNTCAATAATATCGAAATTATAAAAATTATTCCAATACTAAGTTTATTTACTTTAGCTAGTCTTAAAATTATTATGTCCATCAATAGATTAATTATTGCTTTTAACCAAATATTTTTTGCAAAAACATCTATAGGTAAAATAGATAGTTATTTATCAACAAACATAAGCACTCCAAATAAATCTAATAAATCAAAATTGGCAAATCTTCAAAATTTAAGATTTGAAAATGTATATTTTAGTTACGATAAGAAAAAAAACGTTATTAATAATTTAAGTTTTAATATTAATAAAAATGATCTCATTGGCATTAAGGGAAGGAGCGGATCAGGAAAAACAACATTAATTCATATAATTACTGGTTTATTGAATCCAAAAAAGGGTAAAGTAATTTTAAATAAAAAATTTGATTATAAGAACAAAAAATTAAATTTTGGATTAGTTAGTCAAAAGCCTTTTATACTTAATGAAACTTTAAAGAGAAACATAGCTTTTGGATTAGATGATAAAAAAATTGATGAAACAAAAGTGAAAAAACTTATTAAACTAATGGAGCTCAATGATTTGTCTGATAGTTCATCAAAAGTTCTTGATTATTTAATTGCTGAAAATGCATCAAATATATCTTTAGGCCAGGCACAAAGAATTTCTATTGCACGGTGCTTATATTTTAATCCAGATATTTTAATTTTAGATGAACCTACGAGCTCCTTAGATAAAAAAAATGAAAATTCTATATTTAATATATTAAAAAAATTAAAATCAAAAAAAACTATAATTTTAGTTAGTCATAATAAAATCATTTATAAATTTTGTTCAAAAATAATTGATTTAGATAATAATATACACAATCAATGATAAAAAATATATATTTTGTTATTCCTGATCTCAGGTGTGGCGGAGCTGAAAAAGTTTTCATTAATCTTGCTAATTCCTTTTCTAAAAATTATTCAATAAAGTTTATACTTCTTGAAACGAAAGGAGAATTAATTGATGACCTTAATGAAAATATTGAAATTATCTCATTAGATGTAAATAGAATGAGATTTTCTATTTTTAAATTAATTAAAATATTAAAAAATATAAGAAATTCATATGTTATATCAGCTATGTGGCCACTTAATTGTATAGTAATGATTAGTTCAATATTTTCTTCAAAATCAAATAAGTTTTTTCTCACAGAACATGTAAATTTATCTAAATCAATTGGTGTTGATTTTTATTCTAATAAAATAGTTTTATTTTTAACTGTTTCTTTTACATATTTTTTGTCAAATAAAATTATTTGTGTTTCTGATGGTGTAAGGAAAGATTTGGAAAAATTTTATATTTTCAATAAAACTAAACTAGTAACAATCTACAATCCAATTATTAATAAGTCACCTATCAAAAATAAAAATTTTGAAAATTCTAAAATCAATATCTTATCTGTAGGAACATTAAAGACACAAAAAGACCATAGCACTCTTTTGAAAGCATTTAGTTTATTAAAAAATAAATCTAATTTTCATTTGAACATAGTAGGTGATGGTCCACTGAAAAATCAATTAATTAAATTATCAATCAATCTTAATATAAAAAAATATATTACTTTCCACGGCTTTCAAAAAAACACAAATCAATTTTATCAGAATAACGATATATTCATTCTTTCATCAATATATGAGGGCTTTGGTAATGTTCTGGTTGAAGCTTTAAGTTTTGGATTAAAAATTATTTCCACAAATTGTCAAAATGGTCCTTCGGAAATCTTATCAAATGGAAAATATGGTATTTTAGTCCCAATAAAAAACCCTCAAAAAATAACTGAAGCTATTTACAATATCCAAAATAAAAAATTTGATCCAAAATTTCTAAAGTTAAGATCTGAAGACTTTCAAATAGATTTAATTACAAATAAATATCTAAATATAATGCAATCATCATGATTAGTAGATGTTTAATTTGTTCAAATATAAATGAACTTAATAAATTAAGCTATCCTTATGAAACATATTTTAATCAGATAATTTATAGATATGTTAAATGTAATAATTGTAAAAGTGTATATCTTTTGAACAGTATATCTAATGATGAAATTAGAAGAATGTATGATGAAAAAAACTATCATTCAATTTTTTATGATTCCAATAAACATCCTTGTTTCAATTCTAAGATCATTGATAAAATTAATATATTAAAAACAAATTCTAAATTAAATATTTGTGATTTTGGATGCGGTAATGCAAATTTTTTAAATAGCTTGTCACTTGATTTTAAAAAAGTAGGAGTTGAGTACTCATTAGACTATGTCAATTATTTACAAAATAATTATAAAGATATTACCTTTTTAGATATAGAAAACTTTCTTAAAAATAAAGAATATGAAAATTATTTTGATATTATTTATTTAGGTGATGTTTTAGAGCACCTAACTACACCCCATAAAATTATGAGTCATCTTGTAAGTTATCTATCTCATAATGGTTTATTTATTATTGAAGGCCCAATAGAAGAAAATTATAACTTAATATACTATGTATCAAAATTAATTGGATATATTAAATTCCTAACTGGTATTAAGAATTCTTTTGTTCCATACCATATTTATCGAACTAATCATAATTCACAAAAACTATTTTTTAATAATATAAATTATTTACATATTAATTCTTATGAGACTTATGAAACAGGTTGGCCTTATAAAAATAATGGAGCACTAAGAAACTTTATTTCTAATATAAATTTTATTCTTTTTAATAATAATAAAAGTAGAGCAAATAGATTTATTTGTACTTTAAGTAAGAATTGACAATTAAATTGAAAAAAATCCTATACATTTCTCATGATGGTATTTTTGACCATATCGGGCAATCTCAAATATTGCCATATATTATAAATAACTCAAACCATTATGGCTTTGAGCTTCTATCATTTGAAAAAAAAAATAATGAAATACATTTTAAAAAGTTTAAAAAAAAATTACAAAAATATGGAATACGATGGCATCCTCAAGTATATCATACCTCTTTAGTTGGTAAAATTTATGATTTTTTCAAACTTATCATACTAGTAAATTACATTAAAATTTTTTTTAATTTTCACTTAATTCATTGTAGAAGCTATATACCTTCTTTTTCCATTTATGTACTTAATAAGATATTTAAATACAAATATATTTTTGATATTAGAGATTTTTGGGCTGATGAGGGTTTAGAAATTAAAAAATATAAATTTATATATAAATATATAAAAAAAATCGAAGGTAAGATGATTAATAATGCTGTCAAGATAGTTTGTCTTACTAGGGCTGCAAAAGTACATATCTTATCGAGATATTCTACAAAATTTGAAAACATATTTAATGATAAAATATCAGTTATTCCATGTGGAACTGATTTTAATTTATTTGATCCATCCTTATTTAAAAAAAAACAAATTAATGACTTAAAAAAAAAATTAAATATACGAAATCGAAAAGTATTACTCTATTATGGTTCAGTTGGTAAGAACTATATTTTAAATAAAAAAACCTTTTTCTTTAAAACAATTAACACCAAGAATGATTGGTTCTTTTTATTTATTGTTAATAATAATCTAAAAAGCCTTAATGATAGTTTAATTTCAAATGGATTAAAAAAAAATGATTTTAAAATTTTGAATTTAAAGAGGACAAGCTTACCTTTATATTTAAGTTGCGTTGATTTATCTATTTTCTTTTATAGGAAGGGTATGAGATCTATAGGATGTTCACCAACTAAATTAGCTGATCTATTTGCAATGAATATTCCTATAATAACTGACTCAAATCTAGGTGATATGAAGTCAATAATCAAATTCCAAAAAAATAAATCTCATATACTTAATATATTTAATTCTCATCACATAAGGAATAAAACTTCTATGATTGTTAATGAAAAAAAATTCATTAATATAAGAAAAAATAGTAATTATTTTAATTTTAAACTTGGAGCTCAAAAATATTTAAATATTTATAACAATTTGATTTAAACTTTGAAAAATATATTAATTTTTAGTGGGGGTAGGGGGTCAACAAATTTAATTGATGCACTTTTTAATTTAAGTATACCTTTACAAATTAGTTCTATAATAAATTTGTACGATGATGGTAAATCATCTGGGATGATAAGATCAATTTTTGACATGCCTGGCCCATCAGATGCAAGAAAAGTTCAAGAAATTTTTTTAAAGAATGATGGCCAATCCACTAAGTACCAGCAGTCACTTTTTAATCTAAGAATATCTACGACTTATTTAAATTTTTTAAAAGAAATCAATAATTTTAATTCAAAAAAATCTAATAATATTTTTGGAATTAGTGTAAGTAATATTAATTTTAAAAAACAACTGTCGATATATCTTAAATCATTTATTCGCAACTTAAATCAACGATTTATAAATACATCTGATATGTCCTTCATAAATATAATATATGTTGGTGCCTACTATAATAATAAAAAAAATATTAATAAAACGATTAAAGCAATATCAAAATTATTTGGTATTAAAAATGAAGTAATATCTTGTGGTAATAGAAATTTATATTTATCTGGCATTAACGATAATAATAAAATCTTTTATAGCGAAGAAGAAATTGTTGAACAAAGATCTAACACAAATATGAAAGATATTTTTTTATCAAAAAATAAATTACAAAAAAACCTTTTTGCTAATAAAAGCAATTCTAACAAAATAAATAGTATTAAAAAAAAATCAGTTAGAGATATAATTACGAAAGAGGCTATTAAATTAATTAAGAATGCAGATTTTATTATTTATTCTCCTGGCACTCCATATTCTTCATTATATCCATCATATTATGTAAAAGGTGTTGGATCTGCTATAGCAAGAAATAAAAAAGCTAAAAAAATAATGATTACAAATATAGGTTCAGATTATGAAACTCCTAAATTTTCAGCAAATGACTATGTAAAAAATACAATAAGATTTTTAAATACGGATAAAAAAAATCATATTAATGAACTAATAACACATATATTAGTAAATAAACCAGTAAATAAAAAAAAATTTTATGTAAAGCCTACCCTAGATAAAAATTTATTAAAATACTTTTCTTGCTACATTGAGAATTTTGAATTAAATAAACAACAAGGTGTGCATTGTCCAAAAAAAATGAATAAGATTTTTAAAAAAATTATTTTAAATTGATTTTAGCTTTAATTGTTACTCATAATAGACTCAGTGACCTTAAAAATTGTATTAAAGCTGTCCAATCTCAAACCTTAAAAATTGATAAATTATTAATTATTGATAATGGTTCCACAGATGGAACAAAGAAATATTTAAAAGATAATAGGATCTTTTCAATTCATACAGAAAATTTGGGCTCCGCAGGAGGATGGAATAAAGGTATTAATTACGCTTTGATTAATAATTATAAATATATTTGGATGATGGATGATGATGGTTTCCCAAATATTGATTCTTTAAATCTATTAAAATCAAATATAACTAAGGACCACTCTTGTCTTTCTAGTTTAATTTTAGACTTAAATAATACAAATACTTTAGCCATTCCCCTTCCTATTTTGAATAAAAAATTCAATCCAATTATTTTTAAATTTAAAAGAAAAATTAGAAAAATTTCTGATTTACCAAAGACAAAAGAATTTTATAACTATGCTAATTTTTTTAATGGGGCCCTCATATCAATCAAACATATTAAAAAAATTGGTAATATAGACTTGAATTTTTTTATATATGGAGAAGAAGTAGATTTTTTTTATAGACTGAGAAACGTTGGGAAAGTTCAAACATTAATTAAATCATATCATTTTCATCCAAGTATTGAAAAACCATGGTCTAGAATTAAGATATATTATTATTTAAAAAATTCTATTTATCTTAATTATAAGTATCTTGACTTAGCATTTTTACGCAGTCTTTTGAATATTTTAGCAATCTTCTATAGAATTTTAAGATTAAATGGAATTTTATTTTTTTTTCAAACGTTTAAGTATGGTAATGTAAAAAAAATTATATCAGCAATTTATAAGGGTTTTTCTCTAAAAATTGGCAATGACTATTATAAATAATAAAAATTTAGCAATCTTAATTCCAGCTGCAGGAAGGGGAACTAGATCAAAACTTAATTACCCAAAAACTTTGTATAAAGTAAATAAATTACCAATAATAATAAGAATTATAAAAAAATTAACTAAATATTCTGATAATTTTTCTTTAGTTATTAATTCTAAATTTAAGGACTACTTTATAAAGACTTTAGATTATTATAACATCTCTCAAATTGAATACTTATTTCAAAATAACCCTAATGGAATGGGTGATGCAGTAAAAAAATTTAATAAATCAAAATTTAATAGAAAAATTACTGATATTTTATTGATTTGGTCTGACATACCATATATCTCAAGATCCTCAATTGATTCAATTCTAAGAACACATTTTAAAGAAAATAATTTTATGACTATTCTAAGTTATAACTGTAAAAATCCTTATACATTCATAAACAAAGATAAAAATGGTTTTGTAAAAAGCATTACAGAAACACATAAAAATAAAAAGAAATTTAAATATGGAGAAAGGGATATCGGAGTGTTTGTATTTAAAAAAGAATTAATAGGTTATTTAAGCCATAATTCCTCACTTAAGAAGGAGCATAATTTTTTGTATGTTATCAGCAAACTCTATAAAAAAGGATTTAAAATTAAATCTTTACCAATAGCTAAAANAAAGGAGACAATTTCATTAAACTATATAAATGATTTATTATAAAAATGTACCCATACCTTTTATCATATTTATTAATTTGTTTTTTGACAATTATTGATTTTTATCAAATAAAAATTTATTTAAACCATCAAAATAAAATTAAATTTATCGTAATTGCTTATTTGAGTTTTTTTATGGGATTCAAATATTATGTTGGAGGAGACTGGGGTACATACATTAATTATTTTAATGCAATAGAAGATTATAAACTAAATTTATCAGATTTTAATAATGATCTTGGATACTATTTATTTAATTTATTAATTAAAAAATTAGGTTTAAATTTTAGTAGTATTAATTTTTTCTCTTCTATAATTTCTTTATTAGGAATTCATCTATTAGCTAATTTTTTCAAGAGATATTGGATATTTTTTTTAGTTCTTACCCCATATTTTATATTTGTTATCCTTATGGGATATACTAGACAATCAATAGCAATTGGATTATTTTTTATTGGCTTGTCGTTTTTATTTAAAGGAAAAAACATTAAAAACTTTTTTTTATTTTACATACTTATTATAATTTCATGTTTTTTTCATAAATCATCAATTATTTTTTTTTTAATACCTTTATTAACAATTAGAATAAATTCTTATTCCTTAAGTATAATTTTACATATGCTTATTCTTTTTACGATTGTTATTATTTTTTTGATACTTAATGATAGATTTTTAGTTAGATTGGAATACTTTATTTCTAATCAATATTCATCTATTGGTGGTTATATAAGAATTGGAATTATTTTTTTAATTTGCTCGTTCAATTTCATAATTTTAGGAAAGGCAGATAAGAACATTTATACTCAGAAATTAATTAATAAGCTTAACTTATTATCTATATCTATTGCTTTAATGATATTACTAATACCTTCGACTGTGATAGTTGATAGGTTTTTGTTATATTTTTATTTCATAATACCAATTATGTTCATCAAACTTATAGATATTTCAAAAAACAATTTAAATAAGCTGATAATCCTATATTCTATAATTGTATTTGGCTTTATCTTCATGATTGTATGGTTTAATTTTGCAACTAATTCTAACAGCTGGCTACCATATAGAAATTATTTATTTATATAATGCATAAAGATAATACAGATTTTTTTGATATTTTTGACCTTTTTAATATCCTAAAAAAAAATAAATTTAAAATTATTTCTTTTACTATTATCTATTTTTTATTAATTATTTTTATTCCAAGTTTTTTTCAAAAATATAATTACAAAAATGAAGTAAATATTGAAATTTATATTGAAGATGATTTATTCTTGCCTTCTAAGTATAATGCTCTGTCAAATTTTTTATCATTTAAAAAAGATAATATTTCAATGTCTGTATTAATGGATACTCTTCATAAAAAACAATATAAGTTATTTTTTCTTGAAAGGCACATATATGGATTTGCACCATTTATAGATAATCAACAGCTTAGCAGTGAATATAAGGAATTTTATAATGATACTTATATTAAAAGTATTAGTTATGATCAAAGAATTATGTATCTAATCTCTAACCATAATGAAGAAAAACTTTTGGGTAATAATAATGAATTTCTTGAGAAGACAATTCAAAATTTAAATTACAGAATGCATATTTCCTTGTATGATTTAATGTTTAGGATAAATGAAGATATAAAAAAATTAGCTCAAATTCTTGAAGAAAATAGTTCTAACAATGCTAACGTGACTTTATTTAATAAAAATATTTTAAACAAAATATATGAACAAAACTTGATAACTATTAATGATTTTAAAAATTCTAATGTTGAAAATTATTATCTTTTAAAAAATGCATATAAAGAAAAGTATCAATTTGTATTTACTAGGTACTATTTCATTTCATTTTTTATATATTTATTTTTAATTTCTTTTTCTTCAATCCTATTATTAGGCTATAATTATAAAAAAATTAATTTAAATTGAAAAAAAAAGTCATCAATATCAATACACCTACTGAACCTATACTTATAGGTGGAGATAACCCGTTAGTTTTTATAGGCGGCCCTTGTGCTATAGAGTCTTATGATCATAGTATGAAAATAGCAAATCAAATAAATTCTATTTGTGAAAAATTTAAAATTAGATTCATTTTTAAATCTTGTTACGATAAAGACTGTAGATCCTCTCCTGAAAGCTTTCATGGCTTAGGCATGGAAGAGGGATTAGATATATTATCAAATATAAGAAATGAAATAGGTATTCCGGTTACATCTGACTTTTCCGATCCTAATTGGGCTGCCGATACTGGAAAAGTTTGTGATTTAGTTCAAATACCAGCCTATCTATGCAGACAAACAAGCATCTTGAAAGCAGCAGCAAAAACCCGCAAACCTATAAATTTAAAAAAAGGACAATTTATGAGTCCATGGAACATGAAAAATTCTGTAAAAAAATTAGAATATTTTGGATCAAATGAAATTTTATTAACAGATAGAGGTACTTTTTTTGGATATAACATGCTAATTAATGATATGAGATCTTTACCAATAATGGCTGAAACAGGTTATCCTGTATGTTTTGATGCTTCTCATTCAGTACAATTACCTACTTCAATGGGTAATATTTCTGGTGGACAAAGAGAATTCATCCCCCATTTGGTTAGGGCTGCGACAGCTACGGGTATCAATGCTCTATTCATTGAAGTTCACGACAACCCAAAAAAAGCAATGTCAGACAAAAATACAGTTCTTGATATTAAATATCTAGAAAGAATTTTAGATGAAGCAAATACTATCTTTAACAAATCGCAAGAGTTAAAAATGAAATATGGGGATGATTATATAATTCATGAAACTTAAAAACATCCCTATTTATGATTGTTATTTAAAAGAAGATAAATTCCCTTTAATTTATCAAGATAGTTCTTTAAAAGATGCTTTAGATGAAATGGATAAATTCAAATTAGGTGTAGCAATAATTATTGATAAAAAAATGAGTCTTATTGGTATTTTGACTGATGGTGATATAAGAAGAACATTGATCAAAAATCAAAAACCTCTATCTGCGTCTTTGGTTGACGATGTAATCAAATTTTGTATAGAAAATCCAAAATACATAAATCATGATGAAAGTTTAATTGATGCAATAAATTTTATGAATAAATACCAAATATGGGACCTTCCTGTTATTAAAAATGATAAAGTTGTGGGATTACTTCATATGCATTCAGCTTTAGAAAAGCTAATATTGAATTATGAATAAAATTTTTAAAAATAGATTAGAGCTAAAAAATAAATTTCGATCACAACAAAATATGTTTGGTGGCTGGATAAGCTTTTCTCATCCATCCATTACTGAAATCTTTGCAAATATGAAAGTTGATTTCATTGCAATTGATATGGAACATTCCACAATTACAATAGAACAATCTCAAAGAATTATAGCCGCAAGTCAAAGCTACAGTGTTCCATGTTTACCAAGGCCCGTTTCTCATTCAAATGATTATTTTAAGCCAATACTAGACTCTGGAGCAGATGGCCTAATTATTACGACTGTTGAAAGTCGTGATCAGGTTGAGTCTATAATTCAAAATATGAAGTTCCCAGATATCGGAAATAGAACATATGGTGTTAATAGGGCACATAACTATGGATTTGATACTTTAAATTATTATCAAGATTGGAACAATTCATCTTCGATAATATTACAAATTGAAACAAAAAAAGGCTTAGATAGCTTAGAGAGTATGCTTAAATTTGAGCACGTAGATGGAATTATGGTAGGCCCTTATGATTTATCTGGATCTTTGGGTATTCCAGGTGAGTTTGAAAATAAAATTTATATTGAAGCTTGCTCAGAAATCATAGGTCTTTGTGATAAATATAAAAAAAGTTGTGGCACTCAAATAGCCAAAGTAGATGAACAATCAATATCTAAAAACTATGATTTGGGTTTTAATTTCATTGTTTTGGGTTCAGACTTATTCGTTTTATGGGATTGGGCTGACAATACAAATAAATTAATTTCAAAATTTAAATGAACCACTATGTTTCCAGTGTATTTGATTTAAGTAATAAAGTCGCTGTAGTGATTGGTGGAGGTGGGCATATTTGTTCAGAACTATCAATTGGCTTAGCTAAATCAGGATGTATTGTATTTGTTTTAGACTTGAGAAAAGAAAAATTTGAGAATCTAAAAAAACGAATTACTGATAAAAAAATTTTTAATAATATTTATTTTTATAAATTTAATGCCTTAAAACAATCTGACTATACTAAGATTCTTAAATTAATTAAAAAGAAATATAATCGTATAGATATATTAATTAATGGATCAGGCATCAATAGCCCTAAGCCATTCGAAAAAATTGACATCAGTGAATGGAACTTAGTCATTAAATCTCATTTAGACTCTACTTTTCTTAGCTGTCAAATTTTTGGATCTCTAATGCTTAAAAATAAAAGAGGTTCAATTATAAATATTTCCTCTGCATCATCAGGACCACCATTATCTAAGGCTTTCGCTTACTCTGTTGCAAAATCTGGTGTGAAAAATTTAACCCAAAATCTTGCTAGAGAATGGGCTCAAAAAGGAGTTAGAGTCAATGCTCTCCGTCCAGGGTTTTTTCCAACTGAATGGAATAAAAAAAATTTTATTGACAAAGTCAGAAGAAAACAAATTCTTAACCATACTCCTATGAATCGTTTTGGGGAACCGAGTGAATTAATAGGTGCTGTATTGTGGTTATCTTCGGATAATTCAAGCTTTGTCACTGGTGCTGAAATACCTGTGGATGGTGGATTTTCATGCATGACAATTTAAAAACTAAAACAATTATTATAATTGGTGGAACCAAAGGTATTGGTAGAACTATATCTGCAAAATTTTTAGATTGTGGATACAATGTTATT
This sequence comes from Porticoccus sp., assembly GCA_002685455.1. The sequence goes on from NYXF01000014.1 coordinate 22,031, forward strand.
TCTGGATCTAGAAAAGAGCACAATCCATTTAATAATGATAATTTTTATTCATTGAAATTAAATGTGATAAATAATAATGAGTTCGAAAATTTTTTTCTTAAAGCAAAAAAAATATCTAAAAAGATAACTACATTAATTAATAATGTTGGAGTTTCTGAATGGAAGCCTATTGAAAAAATAAATAAAGATTTTCTCGATAAGATGTTTTTAACAAATATTTATTCTACTTTTTTTAGTATTAAATGTTGTATAAAGAATTTTGATTCAGTTAATAGCATCATCAATATTTCTAGTATTGCTGGTAAAAGAGGATCTATAAATAACTCTGCATATTGCTCTACTAAATTTGCTTTAAATGGATTAACTCAATCATTGGCTAAGGAACTAGGGCAAAGAGACATAAGAATAAATTCTATTTGTCCTGTCTTAATAGACACCCCCGGTTTAAGAGATGCAATGAAGAAAAAATACTCTCCTGGGTATCATGGATTTGAAAACTTTATAAAAGCATTTAAAGAAACGCAAGTTGCATTAAATGAACTACCAACTTCTGAGGATGTAGCAAATATGTGTATATTTTTAAGTTCATCATCTTCAAAATCAATTACTGGTCAAAATATAAATTTAGATAGTGGCGTTTTTCCACAATGACTAAAATAGTTGGTATCATTCCATGCCATCTAGACTCTGTTAGACTAAAACGAAAAATACTTATTGATTTATATGGATTACCAATGCTGGAGCATGTAAGAAGAAGAGCGCTCCAAAGTAACTTACTCAAAGATATTTATATCGCTACTGGTGATAGAGAAATAATAGATACAATGAGAAAATTTGGTGCAAAAATAATAATTACCAAAAAAAAACACAATAACGGAACCACTAGGGTTGCAGAAGCTCTAGAAAAAGTAAACAGCACTCATGTTATATTAATCCAAGGTGATGAACCTTTATTAAATCCGAATTATATAGATAAAATTTATTCTAGTATAATTGATGATAAAAATCTTAATTTACATTCTTGGAACTTAACCGCACCCTTAGGTGTAAAAGATATTTTTGTAAAAAATATTGTTAAATGTGAAATAAAAGGAGATTTAATTCATTCTCTTTTTCGTAGAAAGAATTTGTACAAAAAAAATTACAGGAAAATATTAGGAATAATTGCATATAATAGCAATGTCCTTAAAAAAATTGTTAATATCAATCCAACTATTAATGAAATTAATTTAAGCATCGAACAGTTAAGAATTATTGAAAATAAATTCAAATTAAAATCTGTAAAAGTTAAAAAAACATTACAATCTATTAATGTGAAGTCAGATATACCAAAAGTAAAATATGAAATGAGAAAAATTAGAGGAAAATATATCTAAAATTAATTAATTTATAATAAAGAATATATTAATTTATCTATTTTGTTTTTAGCTTTGGCTCTCAATTCTAAATATTTACGAGTATTTTTTTCTGATTTGTATAAGTAATCTATACTTACTTTATTTTTATTTTTTTTACATTCTTTATATCTTTGGTTATCCCATAGTCCTATACTTCTATTAGAAAAAGATAAAATAGATATCATTTCAAACAATTGGTTATATTTTTTTCTATTATTCATTTAAAGGTACGCTCTTCTTTCATTACTATAATTTTATAATTCATAGCTTCTAGCATTTTATGTTCTAGGATCAAATTGATTTTTTTTATTATTTTTTTTTGTAAAATGCATTTTGAGTCAATTTGTTTTTTTGTAAACACATGTTTCATATTATATTTAAAATGATGATATTTTGTTTTTTCAACAGATAATCTATCTAGGATAGCTGAAATTGTACTATAATTAGAGATTAATTCTTCAGACCCTTTCTTTTTTCTAATTTTTAATTTATTAAGCTGTATCATCAAATCTACAAATTCTTCTTTTATTTTATACTTATTAGAGGGTTTATAATTCTTATTTTGGAAACTTAATTCACTATGTTTAATATTTAAGTCAATATTTTTATTTATGACAATAATTATTTTTTTTATTAAATTAATTTTATTCATTTTCATAAAAATTGATAAACTTGTTAAAAAGTTTTTTTGGGCTTGGGTTTAATTCTTCATCAGTGTAATAGAATAATTCAGTATTTAAAGGATTACCTTCTATGCAAATAGTTCTGAATTCTTGAATATTGCCATACATAAAAGTCTTCTTATTTGCTAGCAAGCTTAATATAGCTGACCCAGATAAACCATGTATTGAAATATGCGATCTTTTTATTAAGGATATTTGTAGATCTAATAAATTGATATTATTATTATACCCAATTGAATTAAATATGTTTTTATCATTTTGCAAATTATAAAAGTATGAACCATTATCCGTGCCACACAATATTATCAATGGGTCATAACGCTCAATTAATAGATTAATAAATGATTTCCATTTATCTTCTCCCCAATTCTTATCAATCCTTCTTTGGTCTCTTTTTCTAGGGAATAGGGTAAATATATGTTTTTTCTTAGTATATTTGGAAATAATTTCTTTACTAATTTCACATGATTGTTTTGTAGGTGTTAATTCTTCAAATATTTGATCTTTCAAATGGGGGTATTGAGGAAAATATTTCTTTTCATCAAATGGAAAATTTAAATGAAAAGGCTCCTTTATTTCTTTACCAGCGAAATGATTAAAATTTGAAATATAATTTTTTCTTATATTGAAAACATCAAATTTTTTTTTTATCCTATACAAAAAATTAGTTGTTTTTATTTTTTGAGGATAACAACTTATTTGAATATAATCTTCATAGGGAACTTTATTGTGTAAATATTTATATAGCTCTAATAAGTCTGTCCTTAATTTGTCTTTTTCTATTTCATTATTAAAGTCTAAAAAGTAAGCGCGCTGACTATAGTTTTTTTTTATAAATTTATCGCTTAAAGGAATGAAATGATCAGCAAAATTATAAAGTTGTTCTCTGCCTGGATATGAACTGACAATCATTTTAGAGTCAGGATATTTTTCTTTTTTTATAAATCTCAACCAAGCATGCCAATAGCTTAATTCCCATCCAAACTCTCCAATAAAGGGACCAGCAAAAATAATCATCTGATAACTCGTCTTTTTAAAGTGTTAAAATATTTCAATAAATATAATCTTACTTTATCTTTTTTATTCCATCCAAGTAAATGTGGTATTTCATTGATATTTCTTTTATGTTTTGTGCCAAGTTCTTTTTTAGCCCAAGTTTCATATTTTTGGCTATGCTTGGGTTCACAAAATAAAAAATTAAATTTTTTTTCAATATATTCCTTTGATTTTGTATATATTTCATATTCTACATAGTCTTTTTTTGATTTATATAAAGGATGTTTGTGATATCCCTCAATTCGATACTCTAAATAATCTTGAGATAAAGAAATTTTACAACCATCTAATGCTGCATAAGTTATAGCTGCGCCTATAGTGGGGGCATGAACAGCATCAAAATGTTGAAAAATATATTTAGTTCTTATCAATGAGTTTCTATCATGGCTATTGGCCCCAATTACGTAGTTGATTCCATATTTATTTAAAAAACTTATCCATTTTTTCTTTTTATAGCACTCTTGGTGTATGCAAAAAAAAATACTCTCGTAATCTCTTTTATATTTTAAAATACTCTGAATGTATTTTTCCTCATCCCATTTATGATCTAGTAAATTTGTGTTGTGTGGTGGAATAATTAATAAACTATTTTGATATCTTTTAATTTTAGGATTATTATCAATGTATATATATGGATACCCAGCAACTTGTACATTTTCAAGTTTGCAATTATTTAAAAATAATTTTTGCGTATTATTAGCTACTATTTTAAATAAAGGAGAATACTGAGCGATATTAAACTGTTCTATATATTTAAGTTCATTAAAGATCCATCCATGAGTCCAAGAGGAAAAACTATAATTATAAGTCCTTCTTAATTTATCAGATAAATAATAGCTAAAGCCATAATAATCAACTTCATTTTTGGGTATAATTATTTCAATTTTCGGTAAAAAATGATTTATTGATTCAAAGATATTCAATTTATAAATTTATACTAGATATGATTATATTACGATGAAACAAAAAATATTATTAATTGTCAATGAATTTAAAAATATTATTAATTTTAGATTAAGCCTTATTAAGTATTTAAGTAATAAAAATATTATTATTGAAGTATTATGTTATTCAAATAAAGATTCTTATGAAAATAAGATCAAAGAATTAAATGGAATTAAAATATATTTTTTAACAGGCGATTCTAAATCAACTAAAATCTTTTCTGAAATCAAAAATATTTTTAAGTTACTTGTTTTAATTAAATCAATTAAGCCAAACTTGATAATGTCATTTACAGTTAAACCAAATATATATTCATCTTTAATTTCTAAAATATTTAGAATTAATAATCTGATAACTATCACTGGATTGGGTTCTACATATATTGAGGGTGGAAATTTAAATAAAATAATTTTTAGTTTGTATAAGATCTTTAAGAATAGAAAAACAAAATATATTTTTCAAAACAAATTCGATGCTGAAGTTTTTAAACAAAATAGAATTACTTCTGACATTAAATTTATTATCCCTGGCTCAGGAGTAAATTTAGATAAATATAAAAAAAACTTAGAATTTTTAATTAATAATAAAAGTCAAACTTTTAATTTTTTATTTATAGGTAGATTGATTACTCATAAAGGTATAGAAGAATTTTATAATGCAGCAATAAAATTAATATCTAACAGTAATAAAAAATTAAAATTTTTAGTTGTTGGCCAATATGACAAATTCGATCAATATTCAATTGATCAGACCTTATATAATAAAATTCATAAAAATGAAAATTTTGAATTAGTTGGTTATACTAGCAATGTTACTAAATATATCTTAAAATCAAATTGTATTTTACTTTCATCGAAAAGAGAGGGTATGCCAATGGCCCTTTTGGAAGCAGGTTCTATTGGTAGGGCGTTAATAGCTTCAGATGTACCGGGTTGTAACGAAATTGTAATTGATAATTTTAATGGTTTTAAATATAAAAGTGGAAATATTGAAGATTTATTTAATAAAATGACTAAAATGATTAATTTATCTCAAAAACAAATTTTAAGGTTTTCCTATAACTCTCATAAACATATTTCGATAAATTTTTCATCTAAAATAATAAATGATAAATATTACAAAATAATCCAAGAAAATTTATGAATAGTTTGCTTAACATATCCGATCTAAAAAAAGACGATTTTAAAAAAATAATAAACTACGCAAAAATTCTCAATAAAAAATTTGATAATTCTCTATTAAATAAAAATATTGGACTAATTTTTGAAAAAAATTCAACTCGCACAAGATTGTCTTTTCAAGTTGGCATTAGGCAATTAAATGGAAATTTTATAGATATTA